>NZ_JBXASU010000001.1:84261-280867 GCF_058809705.1 Cupriavidus sp. MPR-AND1C
CCCCCCCCGGCACAAGCATCCCCATGACAACGCAGTCGTTTGATGTGGCCGTGCTCGGCGCCGGCCTGGCCGGGCGCCTTTGCGCCTGGCAACTGGTGCGTGCCGGCCTGCGCGTGGCGCTGGTCGAGCGCGGTGGCCCCGACGGCGTTGGCTCGGCCGCGCACGTCGCCGCGGCAATGCTCGCGCCCCTGGCGGAATCCGCCATTGCCGAGCGCCGCATCGTCGAGCTTGGCACCGCCAGCGTCGACCTCTGGCGCGCCTGGGTGGCCGAATTGCCGGAACCGGTGTTCTTCCAGGAGGACGGCACGCTGGTGGTATGGCATACCCGCGACCGCAGCGAGATGTCGCTGTTCACCAGCCGGGTGCGCGCGGTGGCGCCGCCCGAACTGGTGGCCGAGCGCATGCGCGCGCTGGACGGCAATGGCGTGGCCGCGCTCGAGCCCGCGCTCGCGGGCCGTTTCTCCCAGGGGCTGCTGCTGGCCGGCGAAGGCCAGCTGGACAATCGCGGCACGCTGCGCGCATTGCTGGCATGCGCGGTGGCAGGCGGGCTGCATTGCGTCTGGGAGGCCGGTGAAATCGAAGCGGGCGACCTGCCCGCGCTGGGTATCTGCGCGCGCACGGTGCTGGATTGCCGTGGCCTTGGCGCCCGCGCCGCCTGGCCGGGGCAGCCCGCCGCGCACGGCAGCATGCCGGGATTGCGCGGCCTGCGCGGTGAAGTCGTGCGCGTGCACGCACCCGAGGTCAAGCTGCATCGCCCGGTGCGCCTGCTGCACCCGCGTTACCCGATCTATATCGCGCCCAAGCCCAACGACCTCTACGTGATCGGCGCCACCGAGCTCGAAAGCGAAGATGAGTCGCCGATGAGCGTGCGCTCCGCGCTGGAGCTGCTCTCCGCGGCGTATTCGCTGCACCCCGCCTTTGGCGAGGCGCGCGTGCTGGAACTCAATGTGCAGCGCCGCCCGACGCGCCCGGATCACCTGCCGGCCATCCGGGTTGACCAGCATGCCCGCATCGTGCGCCTCAACGGCCTGTACCGGCACGGCTTCCTGATCGCCCCGGCGGTCACCGAGGCCGCCTGCCAGGTTGTGCAGGCTCTGCTCGACGACGATCCTGCCGCGCATGCCGTGCCCGCCTCGGTGCGCTGGCCGGGCATGATCGCGGCCGCGCTCGATACCGTCGCCGGCTCGCCGGTGCTGCACTGAACGACAATGACCATGGATATCCTGCTCAACGGCCGTGCGCTCGCCCTTGCCGATAACGCCACGCTGGCCGATGCGGTGGCGGGCGCGGGCATCGCGCCGCCATTTGCCGCCGCGCTTAACGGCCAGTTCGTGCCACGCGCCGCACATGCGGCGACTGTGCTCGCCGCCGGCGATCGTATCGACCTCGTGCAACCCGTGACGGGAGGCTGACCCCAAATGACCTTCAATTCCGCAGAACCCCGGCGCGACCTGTTCGCCGACCCCTTCGTGCTCTATGGCGAGTCGTTTGCCTCGCGCCTGTTGCTGGGTACCGCGCGCTATCCGTCTCCCGCCACGCTGCAGGCCGCGGTGGAGGTGGCCCGGCCCGCCATGCTGACGGTGGCGCTGCGCCGCCAGGGCTCGGTCGGCGATGGCGAGGGCGGCCAGGCTTTCTGGCAGATGCTGCGCTCGCTGAACGTGCCGGTGCTGCCCAATACCGCCGGCTGCATGGCGCCGCAGGAAGCCATCACCACTGCCATGATGGCGCGCGAAGTGTTCGAGACCGACTGGATCAAGCTTGAGCTGGTGGGCGACGACTACACGCTGCAGCCCGATACGCTCAACCTGCCCGCCGTGGCCGAGACGCTGATCAAGGAAGGCTTCAAGGTGCTGCCGTATTGCACGGAGGACCTCGTGCTGTGCCGCCGCCTGCTGGACGTGGGCTGCCAGGCGCTGATGCCCTGGGCCGCGCCCATCGGCACCGGCAAGGGCGCCGTCAATCCGCACGCCATGCGCCTGTTGCGCGAACGCTTGCCGGATACCCCGCTGATCGTCGACGCAGGCCTCGGGCTGCCGTCGCACGCGGCCCAGGTGCTGGAGTGGGGCTACGATGGCGTGCTGCTGAACACCGCCGTGGCGCAAGCTGCCTATCCGGTCAACATGGCACGCGCCTTCGCGCTGGCTGTGGACGCGGGCCGCACGGCCTACCTGGCCGGCCCCATGCCGGAGCGCGATATCGCTCAGGCCAGCACGCCGGTGGTGGGCATGCCGTTCTGGCACGCCGAAGGCGCGGAGGATCGCGCATGACCCGCAATCCTCTCCCGGCCGGCTTCGACGGCGCGCTGCGCGACACGCTGCTGGCGCGCTATGGCGCCACCTTCGGCACCAGCGACAAGGCCTGGCGCGCGTGGGTGCAGGGCAACGCCCCCGCCGCGCTCGGCGATGCCGACGTGGTGCTGTTCGATGGCGAGGCCGACGAGGCCACGCTGGCGCGCATTGCCGGCGCCGGCGCCATCGCCATCGAGAGCGACCGCGAAGGCGGGCAATGGAGCGACACCGTGCGCTCGCCGATGGGCACCTGGGTCTTCAGTGCCCATGCCGACGACGACACCGCGCATTCGCCGGCCTTCGTCGCCGTGCTGCTGGCTTGCCTGGCGCTGCATTTCCCCGCGCACGACGCGCTCTGCCTGGCGCGCGCCTGGCAGCCGGGCTCGCTGGACTGGCCGGTGGACTTCGCGCGCTTCCCGCACGTGCGCCACGCCGCGCTGGTCGCGCCGGAGCAGCGCGCCGAGCCCTTCGCACCATGCCCGCCGCTGGCTTTGTACGCGGTGGTGCCCAGCGCCGAATGGATCGAGCGGCTGGTGCCGCTGGCGGTGCCCACCGTGCAGTTGCGCTTCAAGTCCGACGACGCGCAGGCCGTGCGCAGCGAGATCGAGCGCGCCGCCAAGGCAGCGCGCGGCAGCGCTTCGCGCCTGTTCATCAACGATCACTGGCGGGCTGCCATCGACTACCACGCCAGCCAGGGTGGCGACAGCGGCATCTATGGTATCCACCTCGGCCAGGAAGACCTCGACGAAGCCGACCTCGATGCGCTGCGCGCCTCCGGGCTGCGCCTTGGCGTGTCCACGCACGGCTATGCCGAGATGCTGCGCGTGGCCACCATCGGCCCGAGCTACCTTGCGCTGGGTGCGATCTTCCCGACCACCACCAAAATCATGCCGACCGCGCCGCAAGGCCTGGGCCGCTTCCACGCCTACGTCAAGCTGATGCAGCCTGTGGTGCCCTCGCTGGTGGGCATCGGCGGCGTCGATGCGGTGCGCTTGCCGGAGGTGCTGGCGGTTGGCGTCGGCAGCGCGGCCGTGGTGCGCGCGATTACCGAGGCGGCCGACGTGCCGGCGGCGGTGACGAATCTGCTGGGGATGTTCCCGGCGGCTTGATGTGCCGCCGGGCCCGGAGCGAGGGTACGCATGCGTGCGCCTGACCGCTCTCACTCCGGGAGTCCAAGCTTGCACATTCTGCCCGCATACCGATGCCTGTCATTCGCCTGGCGACACCCGAAGACGTACCCGGCCTGCCTGCCATCGAACGCGCGGCGGCTGAACTATTCCCCGAATCCGACCTGCCTGCCGCGCTGCGCCAGCAAGTCACGCCGCTCGAAGACCTGCAACGCGCGCAGCGTGAGCGCCGCCTGTGGGTCGCCATCGCCCCCGACGGCACGCCAGCCGGCTTCGCGCTCGCCAGCGTGCTTGGCCAGCATGCCTGCCTTGACGAGATGGACGTCCACCCCGCCCACGCCCGCCGCGGCATCGGCCGCGCACTTGTGCGCGCCGTAGCCGATGGTTTGCGCCGGCAAGGCCTGCAGTCGCTCCATCTCACCACCTTCAGCCACCTGCCGTGGAACGCGCCGTTCTACGCAAGCCTCGGCTTTCGCCGTCTCGATGAAGCCGATCTCAGCCCGGCGCTTTGCGCCGCACTGGCGCGCGAGGCGGCGCTCGGCTTGCGCCAACGCATCGCCATGCGCCTGGCGTTGTGAGCCATGCCGGCGCCGCGCTGCGTTACGATGGCGCCGTGCCATCCACTCCGGCGAACCCCATGATCTCGTCCCAGTTCATCAGCCGCGTCACCCTGCGGCGCGACATCGTCGACAGCTTCGAGCGCTACCCCTTCAGCCTGCCCGCAGTGCGCACGCTGGACGCGATGGAGATGCACCCCAAGGTGACCTTCCTGGTTGGCGAGAACGGATCGGGCAAGTCCACGCTGATGGAAGCCATTGCCGTGGCCATGGGCTACAACGCCGAGGGCGGCTCGCGTAATTTCAGCTTCGGCACACGCCGGTCGCATTCAGTGCTGCACGAATACCTGCGCGTTGCGCGCGGCTTCAAGCGCCCGCGCGATGGCTTCTTCCTGCGCGCGGAGAGCTTCTTCAACGTGGCCACGGAAATCGAGCGCCTGGACCAGGAGCCGGCTTTCAGTCCGCCCGTCATCAACGCCTACGGCGGGCGTTCGTTGCACGAGCAATCGCATGGCGAATCGTTTCTCGCGCTGATGATGCATCGCTTTGGCGGCAATGGGCTCTACCTGCTCGACGAGCCCGAGGCGGCGCTGTCGCCGCAGCGGCAACTGGCGGTGCTGTCGCGCATCCATGATCTGGCAGAAGACGGCTCGCAGTTCATCATCGCCACGCACTCGCCGATCCTGATGGCCTATCCGAATGCGTGGATCTACGCCTGCTCGCCGGATGGCGTGGCGCGGATCGACTATCAGGACACCGAGCACTTTCGCGTGACGCGCGATTTCCTGGCCAATCCCGAGCGCATGCTGCGCGTGCTGTTTGGCGACGAGCCGGGCGGCGAGAGCGAGCCGGTCTAGATGCTCCGCTATCCCACGCTGATCGTTTCGATGATGATGCTGTTTCTCACATTCAGTGGCGGGGATGCACACTGGATCGCCGGTGCTGGCATGTTTGACCGAGCGTTGCAGGGCGGCGCCTTTGTCTGGATTTTCCTGTTTTGCTTCCTGGCCTACATTCCGCTCCTGGTGCTGGTAGCCAGCTACACGCTGCGGAATCTGCTGGCGCTCTACCTGTACAGGAACCGGCGCGCTGTCGTCAGCCTGTTCCTGTTTTCCGTGATGCCATCGATCGCGCTCTATCGCTTCAATGCCTGGTTCGTGCGGGAGATCCTGTAGGCGCTGGCAAGCGCCTGCGCTCAGCCGCGCGCGCCACGCTCCAGGATCTTGTACAGATGCGAGCGTGAAATGCGCAATTGCTCCGCCGCGCGCTTCTTGTTGCCACCGTGCCGCGCGATGGCTTGCAGCACGGCCTCGTACGCGACTTCCCGCAAGTCCGCCGGCGATGCGGCGCGCGCATCGATCCCAGCCTCGTCCACCGCCCCATTCGCCGCCCCATCCGCCGCCTCATCCAGCGCCTCGCCATACGGCAACGGCGGCTCGTTCAGACTGTGCGCCACCGCGCTTTCCTCACCCCGGGCGAAATCCGCTGCGCGCAGCACGCGTGCGTCGCAGAACACCAGCGCTTCTTCGATCTTCTGCCTGAGCTGGCGCACATTGCCCGGCCATCGCCGCTCGGCCAGATAGCGCGGCACCTCGGATGCCACTTCCGGCACCGGCACCTGGTTGCGCGCGCAGAAGCCGCGCACGAAATGGGTCAGCAGGGCAGGGATGTCCTCGCGCCGCTGGCCCAGCGCGGGAATGCGCAGCACCACGCCGCTCAGGCGGTAATACAGATCCAGGCGGAAGCGTCCGCCATCGATCAGCGCCTGGATGTCGCGGTTGGTTGCCGCTACCAGCCGGAAGTCCACGCGCTGCGCCTGGCGGCTGCCCAGCCGTTCCACCATATGGTCCTCCAGCACGCGCAGCAGCTTGACCTGCATCTCCATCGGGATATCGGCAACCTCGTCGAGAAACAGCGTGCCGCCAGCGGCCTGCTCCAGCTTGCCGGCCTGCCCATGGCGATGGCTGCCCGTGAAGGCGCCCGCCGCATGCCCGAACAGTTCGGCCTCGATCAGCGTGGCGGGCAGCGCGGCCAGGTTCAGGCTGACCAGCGGCTTGCCCTGGGCCGCGCGGCTGGCACCGTGGATGGCGCGTGCCACCAGTTCCTTGCCGGTGCCGCTTTCGCCGAGGATCAGCACCGGCACGTCCAGGCGCGCTACCGTGTCGATCTCACGGCGCAGCCGCTGCATGGGTGCGCTATCGCCAATCAGCAGGCCGGGGCCGGCGCCGGCTTGCTGCTCGCGCAACGCGTCGAGCTCGCGTTGTGTTTGCGCCAGTTGCGAGCGCAACTGCGTCATCTCGCGGTGCATGCGGCCGATGGCTTCAGGCTCCTTGAAGAGGATCTGGCCGATGGCGCCAACCACCTCGCCCGCAGCGCTGATCGGGAGGCGGTTCACCACGCGTGTCACCCCGTTCATCTCCTGCAACTGCCCGATCTCGGCTTTGCCGCTGGCCGCTACCTGCGCCAGGCGCGAATTGGGGATGACGTCCACCGCGGGCCGGCCCGTGCCTTCACCGGTGCGCAGGCCGAGGAATTTCTCGTGCACCGGGCTGATGAAACGCACGTTGCCCGCGCGGTCCGCCACGGTGATGGCCTGGTAGGGGTTGGTGATGAAGTGATCGAGGATCGCGCCGGCAAAGGGTACCGCGCCGAGGAAGTCGAAGAGGGCTGCGTCACGCTCGGCCGGGCGCAGCAGGATGACCTGCCGCTCGCGGTCGCGCAGACGCATGGCGATGAAGCGGTGCGCGGGCTTTCCGTCGGGGCCAGGCAGGCTGCATTCGAACAGGCGGCCGGCATCCTGGGGGGAGTCGCCGTCGCCAGCGAGCCCTGTGCTGGCGGCTAGCGCGGCGGTTGCCAGCGTGGCGTTGGCGGCGAGTCCCAGGCCGGCTAGTAGGTCTCCCGCGTGGCTGGCGACCAGTACGCCAAGGCTGTCTTCGGTGCCGGGGAAAGTGTCTTCGGGTGTCGCTGATGACGACATGTTGTGTCTCCGTCGTGGGCACTTTTGTGTCCTTATTGCGAACACAATATCAGCGAGCCATAAAAAGAACAATGAAATCAAGGGCTGGCGAGCCTGGCACGTTTGCTGCCTTTATGCGTTCAGATAGCCCACGACCATAACAACAGCACTGAGGAGACCGCCGTGTCCTGGCAGCCCGAAATCGATGAACTGGCCTACCGCAAGCAACTCGCCGCGCAGCTCGGCGGCCCCGACAAGGTCAAGCGGCACAAAGACGCCGGCAAGCTGACCGTGCGCGAGCGCATCGACGCGATCGCCGATGCCGGATCGTTCCGCGAGGTGGGCGCGCTCACCGGCAGCGGCCAGTACGACAGCAATGGCCGCCTGGTGGGCCTGACGCCCGCCAACCTGGTGATGGGGCGCGCCAAGGTGGACGGCCGCCCGGTGGTGCTGGTGGGCGATGACTTCACCGTGCGCGGCGGTGCCAACGACGGTGCCGTTGGCGAGAAGCTGATCCACGCCGAGAAGATGGCGCACGACCTGCGCTTGCCCATGGTGCGGCTGGTAGATGGCACCGGCGGTGGCGGCTCTGTGCGCAATATCGAGAACAAGGGCTACACCAACATCCCCACCATGAAGGTGTGGCAGCACGTGGTGGAGAACATGTCACTGGTGCCGGTGGTGTCGCTGGCGCTGGGCTCGGTGGCCGGCATGGGCGCGGCGCGCGTGGCCGCGAGCCACTACTCGGTGATGGTCAAGGGCACCGCGCAATTGTTCAACGCCGGCCCGCCGGTGGTGGCGCGCATTGGCCAGGTACTGGAGAAGAACGAGCTCGGCGGCAGCCAGATCCATACGCGCAACGGCGTCGTCGATGACGAAGTGGCGAGCGAGGAAGAAGCCTTTGCGCGCGCGCGCCGCTTCCTGTCCTACCTGCCGGGCTCGGTGCATGAACTGCCGCCGCGCGTTGAGCCAACCGATGATCCCGCCCGCCGCGATGAATGGCTGCTCAGCGCGATCCCGCGCGACAGCCGCTCCGTCTACAAGGTGCGTCCCATTGTCGAGACGCTGGTGGACCAAGGCTCCTTTTTCGAGATGGGCCGGCACTGGGGCCGCGCCATCGTGGCCGGGCTGGCCCGCGTGGATGGCTGGCCGGTGGCGGTGGTGGCGAGCGATCCGTATCACTACGGCGGTGGCTGGGACGGCCCCACCGCGGAGAAATTCATCCGCTTCGTGGACCTGGCCGAGGCCTTCCACCTGCCGGTGATCAACATGGTCGATATCGCCGGCTTCCAGATCGGCCTGGAAGCCGAGAAGGCCGGCACCATGCGCTACGGCGTGCGCGCGCTGGCCGCGGTGTACCAGGCCACCACGCCGTGGTGCTCCGTGATCCTGCGCCGCGCCTATGGCGTGGCGGCCGCGGGGCACCAGCATATGGGCCGCTTCAACTTCCGCTACGCATGGCCGTCCGGCAACTGGGGCTCGCTGCCGATCGAGGGCG
The DNA here is from genome assembly GCF_058809705.1 of Cupriavidus sp. MPR-AND1C. Taxonomy (NCBI): domain Bacteria; kingdom Pseudomonadati; phylum Pseudomonadota; class Betaproteobacteria; order Burkholderiales; family Burkholderiaceae; genus Cupriavidus; species Cupriavidus sp. MPR-AND1C. Next base: position 92,688 of record NZ_JBXASU010000001.1, read on the forward strand.
GGCTGGAGGTCGCCTACAAGGCCGAGATCGAAGGCGCCGATGATCCCGTGCAAAAGCGCGCCGAGATCGAGCAGCGCGTGCGCAGCCTGACGTCGCCGTTCCGCAGCGCCGAAGCCTTCGTGGTGGAAGACATCATCGACCCGCGCGATACGCGCTCGCTGCTGTGCGAGTTCGCCAACCTGGCGGCGCCGCTGCGCGAGCCGGGCGTGCGCAAGTTCGGCATCCGGCCCTGAGACGACAGGCCGTCAGGCAAATCAGACACAAGCAAAACAATGGAGACCGCCTTGCCCAATCACCGACCTATCCTTGTGCACCGCCCGACCCTCGATGCCATCGTTGCCGCCACGCTGTCCGTTGGCGCCGCGCTGCTCCCCGCCACCGGCGCGCAGGCACAGGAGCACTGGCCGCAGAAGCCCGTCACCATCGTCGTGCCGTTTCCCGCCGGCGGCATGACCGACCTGCTGGCGCGCCGCATCGCGCGCGACATGCAGGCCGAGTTCAAGCAGCCGTTCGTGGTGGATAACCGCGCCGGCGCCAGCGGCCAGATCGGCACCGAGATCGTGGCGCGCGCCAACCCGGACGGCTACACGCTGCTGGTCAGCGCCACGCACCAGGTGATCAATCCCGCGGTGCGGCCCAAGCTGCCGTACAACGCCAGCAAGGACTTCACCCCGATCGCGCTGCTGGCGACCACGCCCAACGTGCTGGTGGTGAACAACAATGTGCCGGTGTCGAACCTGCAGGAATTCCTTGCGTACGCGAGCAAGCAAAAGGACGGCTTGTCGTTCGGCTCATCCAGCATCGGCGGCGCCACGCATATGTCGGGGGAGCTGCTGCGGCTGATGACCAACACGCCGCTCACGCATATTCCCTACAAGGGCGCGGCGCCGGCGCTGTCGGACCTGCTCGGCGGCCAGATCCCCGCGCTGTTCCATGACGTGATGACGATGGCGCCCTATGTGAAGGACGGCAAGGTCAAGGCCATCGGCGTGACCTCGGCCAAGCGCAGCGAGGCCTTGCCCAATGTGCCCACCATTGCCGAGCAGGGCGTGCCCGGCTACGAGGCCACCACGTGGATTGGCTTCTATGGTCCGGCCAACCTGCCCAAGCCGCTGGTGGAACGCCTGAACCGCGACGCCGTGAAGAGCATGAACACGGCGCAGTCCAAGGCTAACCTGGCGCAGAGCGGCACCACGCCCGGCACGCTGAATCCCGAGCAGTTCGGCGCGTTCGTACAGGCGGAACTGGTCAAGTGGAAGCGCGTGGCCACCGAAGCCAAGGTGAAGGTGGATTGAGATGAGCGACAACATTCTTGAACTGCTGGCCCCGCGTTCGGTTGCCATCCTTGGTGCCTCCGATAATCCGATCAAGGCCGGCGGCCGGCCGATCGATTACATGCGCCGCTACGGCTTTGCCGGGCATGTGTATCCGGTCAACCCCAAGCGCGCGCAGATCCAGGGCCTGCAGGCTTATCCCGAACTTGCCGCGTTGCCCGATGCGCCCGATGTCGTGGTGGTCAGTGTTGCGGGGCCGGAAGTCGAACAGGCCATCGACCAGTGCCTGGCGGTCAAAGCGCGCGCGGCGGTGATTTATTCATCGGGCTTTGCGGAGCTTGGCGAAGCCGGTGCGGCGCAGCAGCGCAGGCTGGTCGAGCGTGCGCGCGCGGGCGGTTTGCGCTTGTTCGGCCCCAATACGCAGGGCGTGGCCAACTTCCGCGATGGCGCCATCCTGCACTTCTCCACCATGGTCAACGAGGAAGCCGGCCAGGACGGGCCGGTTGCCATCGTCAGCCAGAGCGGCGCGGGCTCTTCCATCGTCTACGGTGGCCTGCGCCGCAAGGGCATCGGCGTGCGCTATATGGTGGCGACCGGCAACGAGGCGGACATCACTGCCGCAGAGGTGCTGCGCGCGGTCGCGGCCGATCCGGACATCCGGGTGCTGCTGCTCTACATCGAATCGCTGAAAGACCCGGCTGTGCTGGCGCAGGCCGCGCGCGTCGCGCATCAGCGCGACATTCCCATCCTCACGGTCAAAGCTGGCCGCACGCAGGCCGGGCAACTCACCGCCAGCTCGCACACCGGAGCGCTGGCCGGTGAGGACACGCTAGCCGACGCCTTCCTGCGCCAGCACGGCATCCAGCGTGTGGCGGATTTCCGCGAGCTGGTCGAGTACAGCCAGGTGTTTATTGGCGGGCAGCGTCCGCGTGGACGCAAGGTGGTGGCGATCAGCAATTCCGGCGCTACATGCGTACTGGCGGCCGATGCCGCCGAGGACCAGGGTCTCGCGCTGTGCCAGTTCGAAGGCGATGGGCAAGCCGCGCTCAAGGCAGTGCTTCCATCGTTCGTGTCGGCGCGCAATCCGATCGACATGACCACCGCGCTGCTGGGCCAGCCGCATATCTACGGGAAGACGCTGGAAGTGGTGGCCGCGCAGCGCCAGGCCGACATGATCTGCGTGGGCTTTCCTATCGGCGGCGAGGGCTACGATTTTGCCGACTTCTCGGCGCAGACCGGCCGCTTTGCCTTGGCCAGCGGCGTGCCGGTGGCGGTCAGCGCCAACCAGGAGTGGGTGGCGCAGGCGTTCCGCGCGCAAGGCGTGCCGGTGTTCGACAGCGAGCGTGCCGCCATGCGCGCACTGGGCATGCTCGCGCGGCACGTGGACGTGAATGCCGCCGCGTTGGCCGAGCCCGCCGCGCTGCCGCCGGTGTTCGCCAAAGACGAGGCGGGTGACAGCGTATCGCTCGACGAAGTGGCAAGCCTGGCGGCGCTGGCGCAGGCCGGTCTGCCGGTTGTGCAACATCGCCTGTGCCGCAGCGCGGATGACGTGCGCCACGCGCTGCGCGAACTGGGCGCGCCAGTGGTCGCCAAGGGCGTTTCGTCCGATATCACGCACAAGTCCGAGCTCGGGCTGGTGCGCCTCGGCCTTGCCGACGAGGCGCAGGCACTGGCTGCCTTCCATGACCTGGACCGTGTGCTGCGAGGGCTGTCTGCCAGCCAGGGTATCCAGTATGGCGGCGTCTTGCTGGCACGCCAGCAACGCGGCGCTTTCGAGTTGGCGGTGGGCGCGCACATCGACGACGTCTACGGACCGGTGGTGATGGTGGGGCAGGGCGGCGTGCTGGTCGAAGCGATAGACGACGTGCAGTTTCTCGTCGCGCCCTTCAACGCCACGCAGGCGCGCGAGGCCATCGGCCGGCTGCACATTGCGCGCGCCTTCGGCGCGCTGCGCGGCATGGAGGCGGTCGATGTGGATGCGCTGGCGCAAATGCTGGTGCGCCTGGGCGACTGGATGGTGCAGGCGCAGGGACAGGTACGCTCGGTGGACGCCAATCCGGTCATGGTAAGCCGCGCCGGCGTGGCGCCGGTGCTGGTCGACGCGGTGGTGATCCGCGCGGGAGAAACGTCATGAATGCCAAGACGAAAGCCGGCGAAACGTTACGTCCAGCACGTCCGGTACGCCGCGTGCTGGTCGCGAATCGCGGCGCGGTAGCGGCGCGCATCATCCGCGCGCTGCGCGGGCTGGGCCTGGAATCGGTCGCGGTGTACTCGGATGCCGACGCCGGCTTGCCCTACCTGCGCGAAGCCGATGCCGCGCTGCACCTGGGCGAAGCGCCGCCGCTGGCCAGCTACCTGGACCAGAACAAGCTGCTTGAAGCGGCGCGCGCCAGTGGCGCCGACGCGGTGCATCCCGGCTATGGCTTCCTGTCGGAAAACGCCGCTTTTGCCGAGCGCGTGGAAGCCGCCGGCCTGTGCTTTATCGGCCCGTCCCCGCACTGGATCCGGCGCCTTGGCCACAAGACCGAAGCGCGCGCTTTCATGGCCGCGCAAGGCATGCCGCTGGCGCCCAGCTCCGAGGTGCTGCCCGACGACATGGACACCGTTGCCGCCGCGGCGCAGGGTATCGGCTATCCGGTGCTGATCAAGCCCGCCGGCGGCGGCGGCGGCATCGGCATGGTGCCGGTGCGTGACGCGGCCGGCTTGGCCGCTGCCTGGCAGCAGGCGCGCTCGGTGGCGCAGCGCAGCTTTGGCCAGGCCGAGTTGTACCTGGAGAAGCTGGTCGAGCAGCCGCGCCATATCGAGTTCCAGGTGCTGGCCGACCGCCACGGCGGCGTGCGCATCCTGTGGGAGCGCGATTGCTCCGTGCAGCGCCGTCACCAGAAGGTCATCGAGGAAGCGCGCGCGCACGGGCTGGACCGTGCCGAGGTGCAAGCCATGGCGACCAAGCTCTCGGCATTGCTGTCCGGCATCGGTTACGACGTGATCGGCACGGTGGAAATGCTGCACACGCCGGCCACCGGATTTGTCTTCCTGGAAATGAACACGCGCCTGCAGGTGGAGCACGCCGTCACCGAGCAGATCACCGGCGTGGATATCGTGGCCGCGCAGATCCGGCTGGCGCGCGGCGAGCGCATCGATGATGTGCTGCCGGGCGGCCAGGTCCCCGCGCAAGGCCATGCCATCGAGGCGCGCGTGTATGCCGAGGACCCGGTGCGCTTCTTCCCGTCGCCTGGCCCGCTGCAGGTATTCCGTCCGCCGCAAGGCGCGGGCATCCGCGTGGAAACCGGCTACGCCGAAGGCGCCCGCGTCACGCCGTACTACGACCCCATGCTGGCCAAGGTGATTGCCACCGGCGCCGATCGCGGCGAGGCCATTGCCACGCTGCGCGCGGCGCTGCGGGATTTCGCCGTTGCCGGCGTCAAGACCAATATCCCCTTCATCCTGCGCGTGCTCGCGCATCCCGATTTCCTGGCCGGGCGCATCGATACCGCGCTCGTCCAGCGTGTGCTGGCCACGCCTGCCGCAGAGAACCCACAACCTACACAGAGAGCTGCCTGATGAACAAGATCGAAGCCGCGGTAAGCGGCCATGTCTGCGCCATCCACATCGAAGTTGGCGCTACCATTGCGGCCGGCGACGCCGTGATGATGATCGAGTCCATGAAAATGGAGATCCCGCTCGAATCCGAACATGCTGGCGTGGTCAGGGCCATCCTGGTGCAGCCTGGCGATGCCGTCGCCGAGGGCCAGGCGGTGGTGGAACTCGCATAACTCGCATAACGCGAATAAGGAAGAATTGTTTTGGAAAGTCCCGCTCAGATTGTCCCGGTAGCGCCGGGCACACCCGAGAAACCCTACTTTGGCATCGACGTGCCGCTGATGCGCCATCTTGGCCTGCAGCCCGTGCGGATGGAAGAGGGCCTGTGCCGCACGCGCCTGCCGGTCAGCCAGTTCCTGGTCAACAGCCGGGGCGACGTGCACGGCGGCACCTTGATGGCCACGCTGGATTTCACGCTCAGCGGCGCCGCGCGCTCGCATGCGCCGCTGGAAACTGGCGTGATCACCATCGATATGTCCACGCATTTCCTGGCTGCGGCACGCGGTGAACTGCACCTGGAAGCGCGCTGCATGCGGCGCGGCGCGCGCATTGCGTTTTGCGAGGGTGAAGTGAAGAACGCCGCTGGTGAAGTGGTTTGCGTGGCACGCGCGGCGTTCAAGCTGGTGCCGCTGAGCAGCGGCGGCGACTGACGCTTCAGGCGTTGCCGCTGGCCGCGCGGTAGACCTGGGCGAAGCGCGCCTGCTGGACGACGCCGTAGTCGTTCGGCGCGTATTGCATCAGCCAGTCGCCAGCCGCGCCATGCAGCACGTCGCCGCCGGCCGAGCGGGCGATGCTGAAATCCTGGTCCATGCGTTTGGCCAGCACCACGCCCGGGATGTTCTGGTAGGCGCCATCCTGGCCGTGTGTGCCGGCTTGCAGCGGTTCGTACTTGGGGTCGAAGCGTTCGCGCGAGACGACCCAGCGGTCGCCGGTGGAGCCGGTGATGATGGCGTCGCCGGGCTGGTAGCGGTTGGGCCCTTCGAGGCTGATGAGTTCGCCGGGTTCTTTGGCGAAGGCTACCTGGACTACTTCGTGTTTTTGGTAAGGGGCAGCAGCAGGGTCGGTGCGCAGGTCGATCTGGGTGAGGGTGGGCATGGCGTGGCGAATGTCAGGCTGGGGCGCAAATCATACCGCTGGTTCGCTCCCCGCTCCTTAGCCCAGTACTTAAGCCAATACTTAACCCAGCACCCGCGGCGCAAAGCCGTGATTGAGCGGCCCGTTGCCCGTCCCAAGCGCAAAGTCGGCACCCGCCACAATCGCATCGGCCACGAAATCCAGCGCCACTTCCACCGCGTCTTCCACCTTATCGCCCCTTGCCAACTGGGCAGCAATGGCTGCGGCCAGTGTGCAGCCGGTGCCATGCAGGTTGCGGGTGTCGACCCGCTGATGCCTGAACACACGTACAGTGCCGTCGGCACTCAACAGCAGGTCGTCCAGGCCGGCATCGGCTGGATCCAGGTGCCCGCCCTTGAGCAGCACCGCCGGGCAGCCCAGCGCGGCCAGGTCGCGTGCGGCTTGCTCCATCTCTTCGCGGCGGGTGATCTCTCGGCCCAGCAGGTAGGACGCTTCCGGCAGGTTGGGCGTGACCAGCACGGCGCGGGGGAACAGCAGGCGCACCATGGCCTGGGTGGTGGCGTCGTCCGCCAGGGTGGCGCCGGAGGTGGAGATCATGACCGGGTCCACCACCAGTTGGCGAATGCCATGGCGGTCCACAGCGGCAGCCACCGCCTCGACGATGGCGGCGGTGCCCAGCATGCCCGTCTTGGCCGCATCCACGCCGATATCGCTGGCAACCGCGTCGATCTGGGCCGCTACCATGTCGGCCGGGATGGCATGCACGCCGGTCACGCCGAGCGTGTTCTGCGCCGTGATGGCGGTGATGGCGCTCATGCCGAAGCAGCCCAGCGCGGCAAAGGTCTTGAGATCGGCCTGGATGCCGGCGCCGCCGCCCGAGTCGGAGCCGGCGATGGTCAGGGTGCGCGGGGGGCGGTGTGTCGTCAGGGTCATGTGCTGGGCCGGCGGTCAAGAAAAATTCACGGCGGTGGCGGTGCCAAGCGTGCCAGGGCAGGCTACAATACCGCCACTCCGAGGAGCGTTGCAACGAATGGGCCTTATTGTGCCATTCGCCAGGCTCGGACTGTCTTCAACGGCGCTCGCTGATCCGTGGCATACACACGGAGGCGAGTCGACCTATCCGCCCGTTATGCAAAGGCCTTGGTTTTCACCATCCCTGCATGGCGCGGCCGTATTCCCCGCACTCGTCCTTCGTCGCCACTCTTCATCGGAGTGAAACATGAACGCAGTGACTGACCTGAAGAACGATTACCTCGTGGCCGACCTGGGCCTCGCCGGCTGGGGCCGCAAGGAAATCGCCATCGCCGAAACCGAAATGCCCGGCCTGATGGCCATCCGCGACGAGTACGCCGCCGCCCAGCCCCTGAAGGGCGCGCGCATCGCCGGCTCGCTGCACATGACCATCCAGACCGCCGTGCTGATCGAGACGCTGGTGGCGCTTGGCGCCGACGTGCGCTGGGCATCGTGCAACATCTTCTCGACCCAGGACCACGCTGCCGCGGCCATCGCTGCTTTGGGCACGCCGGTGTTCGCCTTCAAGGGCGAATCGCTGAAGGAATACTGGGACTTCACCCACCGCATCTTCGACTGGAAGGATGGCGGCACCCCCAACATGATCCTGGACGACGGCGGCGATGCCACGCTGCTGCTGCACCTGGGCGCCCGCGCCGAGAAGGACGCATCGCTGATCGCCAACCCGGGCAGCGAGGAAGAAACCTTCCTGTTCGCCGCGATCAAGGAAAAGCTGGCCAAGGACCCGTCCTGGTACAGCCGTAACCTGGACGCCATCAAGGGCGTGACCGAGGAAACCACCACGGGCGTGCACCGCCTGTACCAGATGGCGCAAAAGGGCGAGCTCAAGTTCCCCGCCATCAACGTCAACGACTCGGTGACCAAGAGCAAGTTCGACAACCTGTATGGCTGCCGTGAATCGCTGGTGGACGGCATCAAGCGCGCCACCGACGTGATGATCGCCGGCAAGGTTGCGCTGGTGGCCGGCTACGGCGACGTGGGCAAGGGCAGCGCGCAGGCACTGCGCGCCCTGTCGGCCCAGGTGTGGGTGACCGAAGTCGACCCGATCTGCGCACTGCAGGCCGCGATGGAAGGCTACCGCGTGGTGACCATGGAATACGCTGCCGACAAGGCCGACATCTTCGTCACCTGCACCGGCAACTACCACGTCATCACCCATGACCACATGGCCAAGATGAAGGACCAGGCCATCGTCTGCAACATCGGCCACTTTGACAACGAGATCGACATCGCCTCGCTGGAAAAGTACGAGTGGGACGAGATCAAGCCGCAGGTCGACCACGTGGTGTTCCCCGCCGTGGGCGATCAACCCAGCAAGAAGATCATCATCCTGGCCAAGGGCCGCCTGGTGAACCTGGGCTGCGGCACGGGCCACCCGTCGTACGTGATGAGCAGCTCGTTCGCCAACCAGACCATCGCCCAGATCGAACTGTGGCAGGAACGCGAAAGCGGCAAGTACCCGGTCGGCGTCTACACGCTGCCCAAGCACCTGGACGAAAAGGTCGCGCGCCTGCAGCTGAAGAAGCTCAACGCGCAGCTGTCCGAGCTGACCGAGCAGCAAGCCGCCTACATCGGCGTGAGCAAGCAAGGCCCGTACAAGGCCGATCACTACCGTTATTGATCTGCCGGTGACCGGCGGCTGATCTGCGTTTGATCGACCGCCGCCTTGTCAACCCGCGGCGCCCGCGCGCCGCGGGTGCCGTGCCCCGAATCCGTTTTACCCAAGCGAAGGAGTCGTCATGAGATTGCTGGCCGTCTGGATCATCAACGCCGCCGCGCTGTTCCTGGTGGGCAGCCTGATCGATGGGGTTCATCTTGGCAGCTTCGGCTCGGCCATGATCGCCGCGCTGGTGCTTGGCCTGGTGAATACCTTGATCCGCCCGATCCTGGTGATCCTGACCTTGCCGGTGACGCTGCTGACGCTTGGCCTGTTCATCTTCGTGATCAACGCACTGCTGTTCCTGTTCGTGGGCAAGCTGCTGGCTGGTTTCGTGGTCACCGGCTTTGGCGCGGCCCTGCTCGGCTCGATCCTCTACAGCGTGATTTCCTGGGCCCTGTCGAGCGTGCTGCTCGGCGAACGTCGCAGCGCCTGACGCCGTCCGGCGTCCCATGCCAATTTTTCAGCGCGCCGCGCCATAGGCGGCGCGCCACCATCATGCAAGACCGCTACTTCAGCTTTGAATTCTTCCCGCCCAAGACGGCGGAGGGCGCCGAGAAGCTGCGCAACACGCGTGCGCAGCTCGCTCCGCTGCAGCCCAAGTTCATCTCGGTGACCTTCGGTGCCGGCGGCACCACCCAGCAGGGCACGCTGGACGCCGTGCTGGAGATCCAGCGCGAAGGCATCGAGGCCGCGCCGCATTTGTCGTGCGTGGGTTCCTCGCGCGAGAGCATCCGCGATATCCTCAAGACCTACCGCGAAGGCGGCATCCGCCATATCGTCGCGCTGCGCGGCGACATGCCGTCGGGCATGGGCGAGATCGGCGAGTTCCGCTATGCCAACGAGCTGGTGGAGTTCATCCGCGCCGAGACCGGCGACTGGTTCAACATTGAGGTGGCGGCTTATCCCGAGTACCACCCGCAGGCCAAGTCGCCCCGCCACGATCTCGAGAACTTCGTGCGCAAGGTCAAGGCTGGCGCCGACTCGGCCATCACCCAGTATTTCTTCAACGCCGATGCGTACTTCCGTTTCGTCGAGGACGTGCGCGCCATGGGTGTGGACGTACCGATCGTGCCGGGCATCATGCCGATCACCAATTCCTCGCAGCTGATGCGCTTCTCCGAAATGTGCGGTGCCGAAGTGCCGCGCTGGGTGGCCAAGCGGCTGGAAGGCTTCGGCGATGACCGCGAGTCGATCCGCGCCTTTGGCCTGGATGTGGTCACCGCGCTGTGCGAGCGCCTGCTCGCGGCCGGCGTGCCGGGGCTGCATTTCTATACGCTCAACACAGCCAGCGCGACCAAAGCCATCTGGCAGCGCCTGAAGCTCTAAGGCATCCGCCCGCGCCAGCGACATGCCAGCCCGCCGCCCCGACCCCTTCATCGACCATCTGCTCGAACTGCTGGGGCCGCTGGCGGCGCGCATTGGCCCGATCACCGCGCGCCGCATGTTTGGCGGCCACGCCCTGTACTACGACGGCCTGGTGTTCGCGCTGGTGCTGGGCGGGCGCTGCTACCTGAAAGTGGACGACCAGACGCGCGGGGGCTTCGAGGCCGAGGGCGGCGAGCCGTTCCGCTACAGCCGCAACGGACGCGAGATCTCCATGCAGCATTACCTGAGCGTTCCACCAGCCTGCCTGGAATCGGCCGAGGCCATGACGGCCTGGGCGCGGCTTTCCGTGGAATCCACGCTGCGGCTGGCCAACCAGGCGGGCTGAGGCGCCGCCGGGCGGTGGCATACTTTGGCCCATGGCCACCGACCCTGCCACCGTCACCGCCACGTTTCGTTTCTACGAGGAACTGAACGATTTCCTGCCGCGCGCGCAGCGCGGCCGGGATTGCGTGTGCGCCTGCGCGCGCGCCGCCACCGTCAAGCACATGATCGAAGCGCTGGGCGTGCCGCACACCGAGGTGGAGCTGATCCTGGTAAACGGCGAGTCATGCGGCTTCGAGCGGCTGCTTCAGGATGGCGACCGCGTCTCGGTCTATCCCCAGTTCGAAGCCTTCGACGTCACACCGCTGCTGCGCGTGCGTGCCGAGCCGCTGCGCGCGACCCGCTTTGTTGCCGATGCCCACCTGGGCGGGCTGGCCCACCTGCTGCGCCTGACCGGCTTTGACACGCTTTACGACAACCACTACGCCGATAGCGAGATCGAGGCCATTGCCATGCGCGAAGGCCGCATCGTGCTCACGCGGGACCGCGAGCTGCTCAAGCGGCGCGGGGTCACCCATGGCTGCTACGTGCGCGCCATCAAGGCCACGCCGCAATTGCGGGAGATCTTCGCGCGGCTCGACCTGGCCCGTAGCGCGCGGCCGTTCTCGCTGTGCCTGGACTGCAATGCGCCGCTGCGGGCGATCGACAAAACCGAGGTCGACGGCCGCGCGCCGCCGGGCGTGCTCGCGCGCCAGGCGCGGTTCGTGACTTGCGATTGCTGCCAGCGCGTGTTTTGGGAGGGATCGCATTGGCGGCATATGCGGGATCTGGTGGATGAGTTGGTGCCTGCGGGGCGGTTGTAGTGGGTGGCTTTGTTCAAATCCCTCAAAACACCCCCCTCTCACTAACCACCCAATCCATCGGCAGATCATGCTCCTGCGGCACCAACGCAATCCGGCAGGCCTCATGCCCGATGCCGATCGCAACCGGCGCGTTCGCGCTGGCAGCCAGCGCCGCCAGCGTGCGGTCGTAGAACCCGCCGCCATAGCCCAGGCGGAACTTATCCTCGCTAAAACCGACACATGGAATCAGCAGTACGTCCGGCAGCAAGGGCGGCGTGCCGTCGGGCACGGGAATGCCGTAATGCCCGGCAACCATTGGCGTCGCCGGTTCCCACTGGTGGAAATCCAGCGGCGCGCCCGGCCGGCTTACCACCGGCAGGGCCGCTTGCCGTCCGGGGGCGCCGGCAAGCCAGCGCGAGACCACGCCACGGGGGTCGAACTCCTGCTGGATCGGCCAGTAGAAGCCCAGGCGATGCACGGGCAGGCGCTCCAGCAGGGCGGCCAGCGCGGCTTCGATGCCGGCGTCGGCGGTGGGGCGCTGCGGCAATGCGCCGCGCAGCGCCAGCAACTGACGCCGCAGTGCCGCTCGCGGCACGCCGGAGTCGGGCTTTCCGGGCTCGCCGGAGGGGCTGCGAACGTCGTCGCTGAGCATGGCTGCGTGGGATAATGTCTGTTGTTGACCCAACATTGCACGGTCGGATGCGCGCCCTCGAAAGGGGTTGTCCGGCTGTCACAACAAGGAAGAAGAATGCCGAAGGGAGTATATCCGCAGCGTGTGGCCAAGGCCGCCCTGGCGGCGATCGCGTGCGCAGTGCTTGCCACGCCGGTATTTGCGCAGAAACGGCCCCAGCCGCAACCCCAATCGCAGTCGCCCGCCATCCCGGGCAACCCCGACGACGCTTTCGTGGCGCTGCGCGAAGCCGCGCGCAAGAACGACGTGGCGCGCACCGACGCCATCTCGGCCACGCTGGTGGACTACCCGATCTCGTCTTACGTCGAGTACTTCCGCATCAAGCCGCAGATGTTCGACGCCAGCGGCCTGGCCCGCATCGACGCCCCTGACGACCAGGTGCGTGCTTTCCTGCAGCGCTACAAGGGCGAGGCCATTGCCGACCGCATGCGCAATGACTGGCTGCTGGTGCTGGGCAAGAAGCGCGATTGGGCCAATTTCGACGCCGAGTACCCGCAGTTCGTGCTCAAGGACGATACGCAGGTCGAGTGCTACGCGTTGCTGTCGCGTGCGCTCAAGGGCCAGAACGTGGCGGCGGACGCACGCGCGGCGCTGAGCGATCCGCGCTACTACGGCGAAGGCTGTGTCGACCTGATCGGCTACCTGGCCCAAAGCAGGCAGATCGAGCCGAGCGACGTGGCCTTCCAGGCACGCCAGGCGCTGGAGCAGAACTATGTGACGCTGGCCGGGCGCATCGCCGCCGCCGCGCCGGACGCGCGCGGCGACAGCAACACGCTCGCCACCGTGGTCAAGATGGCGCGCAGCGATCCCTCCCAGGCCGCGGCCTACCTGAGCGCCAACGCCGGCAGCCTGTCGCGCGACGAGCAGGGCGCCGGCTGGGGCGTGGTCGGCCAGTACGCCGCCAAGAAACTTGCACCCGAGGCGGCCGGCTACTACCGCCGGCAGATGGACCTGGGCGGCAACCAGTGGCTGTCCGACGAAACGCAGGAGTGGCGCGTGCGCGCCGCGCTGCGCCAGGGCGACTGGAAGCAGGTGCGCCAGGCCGTGGAGCTGATGCGCCCCGAGCTGCGCGCCAAGGACCCGGCCTGGACGTACTGGTACGGGCGCGCGCTCAAGGCTGACAACCGCGGCGCCGAGGCCGAGAAGCAGTTCCAGTCGATCGCCGGCCAGTTCAACTTCTATGGCCAGCTGGCCAGCGAGGAACTGGGCAACCGCATCGTGCTGCCGGCACGCACGCAGGTCAGCGATGCCGAGGTCAATGCCATGCGCACCCGCCCGGGCTTCCTGCGCGCGCAGAAGTTCTACGACCTGAGCCTGCGCTTCGAAGGCAATCGCGAATGGAACTGGGAACTGCGCGGCATGACCGACCGCCAGCTGCTGGCCGCCGCCGACTACGCCCGCCGCATCGAGTTGCTGGACCGCGCCGTGAACACCGCGGACCGCACCCAGGCCGAGCATGACTTCTCGCTGCGCTTCCTGATGCCGTATCGCGACATCATGCAGCGCGCCACCGATGACGTGGGCCTGGATATGGCATGGGCCTATGGGCTGGTGCGCCAGGAGTCGCGCTTCATCATGAATGCGCGCTCGTCCGCCGGCGCTCATGGCCTGATGCAAGTGATGCCGGCGACTGCCAAGTGGGTTGCGCGCAAGATCGGCATGACGGACTTCTCACCCGCGATGATGAGCGATCCCAGTATCAATATCCAGCTCGGCACCAACTATATGAGTATGGTGCTGACTGACCTGGACAGCTCCTGGACGCTGGCTTCGGCCGCCTACAACGCCGGCCCGGGCCGTCCCAAGAACTGGCGCTCCAGCTTGCCGCGCCAGGTTGAGGGCGCGATCTTCGCCGAGACCATTCCGTTCTCGGAGACCCGGACCTACGTGAAGAATGTGCTGTCGAACGCCACGTACTATGCTGCATTGATGAGCGGCCGGCCGCAGTCGCTCAAGGATCGCCTGGGCGTGGTGTCGCCGTCGCAGATCACCACGACCAGCCTGCCTTGAGGTGTTAACGCCTTCGAGGCAGCACGGTCTGCAGGCCATGCGGTAGCCGGCGCATGCTCCAGCCCTGGAGCGTGCACCAGTCGTTCCTTGCCGCGGAGAGATCCATGCAGACCAGCAATGTCCTAGTGATCGGAGGGGCCGGCTTTGTCGGCAGCCACCTGGTAGCCCGCCTGGCAGGTGTTGCCACCGCGTCGGCCACGCCGCTGGAGCCGGGCACCGTCGTGGAGCCGCCTCTGGACCCCGAGCGCATCGTGGTTGCTACCCGCGACGCCGAGCATGCGCAGCACCTGCTGCTGCTGCCGCGCGTCGAGGTGATCGAGCTGGACGTGAGGAACGATGCCGCGCTCGACGCCGCCATTGGCACGCTGGGCACCGACGGCATCGTGGTGAACCTGATCGGCATTCTCCATGGCGAACGCGCCGAGCCCTACGGCGCGGCCTTTGCCGCCGCCCATGTGGACCTCACGCGGCGCATTGTCGAGTCTTGCCACCGTACCGGCGTGCGCAGGCTGTTGCACATGAGCGCGCTGGGCGCCGACAGCACCGGCCCGTCGATGTACCTGCGCAGCAAGGGCGACGGCGAGCGCGTGGTGCGCGAGAGCGCCCTGGACTGGACCATCTTCCGTCCGTCCGTGATCTTCGGCCCCGACGACCATTTCCTCAATCTGTTCGCCCACATGCAGCAACTGGCGCCCGTGGTGCCGCTCGCCTGCGCGCATGCCAGGTTCCAGCCGGTGTACGTGCAGGACGTGACGCAGGCCATGGTCAACGCCATGGCGACGCGGGACACCATCGGCCGCGCCTACGACCTGGCGGGGCCGCAGGTCTATACGCTGGAGGAACTGGTGCGTTTTGCGGGCCGCGCCAGCGGCCACCCGCGCCCGGTCCTTCACCTGCCCGACGCCCTGGCCCGCGTGCAGGCAGCCATCCTCGAACACATGCCGGGCGCGCCGGTGATGTCGCGCGACAACCTGGACTCCATGCGGCTCGACAATGTCATGCGGGGGCCGATCGCGCCCGAGCTTGGGCTGGGCCAGCCGGTGGGGCTGGAGGTGGTGATGACCGATGTGCTGGCGGGTCGCGGGCACGAGAGCCAAATGCTGGGACTGCGGCGCAGCGGGTATCGTTGAGCGGCAGGCTGCCCGGCCCGGCTTTGCCCTTCGCATGTGACCAGGATTCACATCGCTGCGAGCGTAATTCGCTTGGAGGCGCTTGGCGCGGCTGGCTACAATGGTTCGTTCGCCGCCGTGCGCTTGCGTGCGCACGCTTCGCGCTGCGGGATCGCCCCGGCCGCGCGCGCTCCCCCACGTTTTCCTGCAAGGATTTTGCGATGAAGCTTGTCATCGGCAACAAGAATTACTCTTCCTGGTCGCTGCGCCCCTGGCTGCTGATGCGGCAGGCTGGCATTGCGTTCGAGGAGGTCAAGGTGCGCTTGTTCGTGGCCGGGTTTGAGCAAGCGATTGCGAAGCACTCGCCCACCGGCAAGGTACCGGTGCTGGTCGATGGCGATACCTCCGTGTGGGACTCGCTGTCGATTGCCGAATACCTGGCCGAGTCCTTTCCCGAGAAGCAGCTCTGGCCGGCCGACCGTGCCGAGCGTGCGCACGCGCGCTCGATCTGCGCGGAGATGCACTCGGGCTTTGGCAACCTGCGCAGCCAGTTGCCGATGAACGTCACCGCGGTGCTGCCCGGCATGGGCTGGAACGTAGCGGTGCAGCGCGATGTGGACCGCGTCGCCGCGATCTGGTCTGACCTGCGCGCGCGCCATGCGGCCACCGGCCCGTTCCTGTTCGGCGCGTTCACCATTGCCGACGCATTTTTCGCGCCGGTGGTCAGCCGCTTTGCCACGTATGGCATTCACCTGCCAGAGGCCGCCAAGCAATATGCGGACTTTATCCTGGCGCTGCCGGCCATGCAGGCGTGGATCGCCGACGCCCGTGAAGAGCGCGATTTCCTCGCCTCCGACGAGCCCTACCGCCTCACCCCCGATCGCGCCGACGCGATCGTGATCAACCATTGAGCTCGTCCATGCAGGTGTATGCCGTAGGCGGCGCCATTCGCGACGCCCTGCTCGGCTTGTCGAGCCAGGACCGCGACTACGTGGTGGTGGGCGCAACCCCGGCCGAGATGGAAGCCCAGGGCTATAAGCCGGTAGGCAAGGATTTCCCCGTTTTCCTCCATCCCCGGACCCGGGAGGAATACGCGCTGGCCCGCACCGAGCGCAAGACCGCGGCAGGATACAAGGGCTTTTCGTTCTATTGCGCGCCGGACGTGACGCTGGAAGACGACCTGGTGCGGCGCGACCTCACCATCAACGCCATGGCGCGGGCGGTGGACGATGACGGCGCGCTCGCGGGCCCTGTGATCGATCCCTACGGCGGGCAGCGCGACCTTTGTGCACGGCTGTTTCGCCATGTGTCGGACGCCTTCGCCGAAGACCCGGTGCGGATCCTGCGCGTGGCGCGCTTCGCCGCGCGTTTCCATGATTTCGCGGTAGCCCCCGAGACGCGGGTGCTGATGCGCCGCATGGTTGAAGCCGGCGAGGTCGACGCGCTGGTGGCCGAACGCGTCTGGCAGGAACTCGCGCGCGGCCTGATGGAGGCACGGCCTTCGCGCATGTTCGAGGTGCTGCGCGAATGCGGGGCGCTGGCGCGGCTGCTGCCCGAGCTGGACCGGCTATGGGGCGTGCCGCAGCGGGCCGACTACCACCCGGAGGTGGATACCGGCGTGCACGTGATGATGGTCGTGGATACCGCCGCCGCGATGGGCGCCTCGCTGCCGGTGCGCTTTGCCGCGCTGATGCACGACCTGGGCAAGGGCACCACGCCCGAGGATGTGCTGCCGCGTCATATCGGGCACGAGCAGCGCAGCGTGGCATTGCTTGAGGCGGTTTGCAAGCGGTTGCGCGTGCCGACTGACTGCCGTGACCTGGCTGTGGTGGTGGCGCGCGAGCATGGCAATATCCATCGCTCCGAGGCGTTTGGCGCCGCCGCGCTGACGCGTTTGCTGGAGCGGTGCGATGCATTGCGCAAGCCGGCGCGGTTTGCGCAAGCGCTGCAGGCATGCGAGGCGGATGCGCGGGGACGGCTTGGGTTTGAGGACCGGGAGTATCCGCAGACGGCGCGGTTGATGATGGCGCTGGAGGCAGCGGCTTCGGTGGACGCCGGGGCCGTGGCGCGGGAGTGTGCTGGGGATCCTGGGTTGATCAAGGATCGGGTGCATGTGGCGAGGGTGGCGGCAGTGGCGGTTAAGGTTGGGGGGTAGGGGGCTCTGGCAACTGCAACTGCAACGGCTTAACGTCAACTTCAACTGCAGTTTCACCACCCCTGCGGGGCGGCGACCTACTTTTTTGTCTTGCCAAAAAAGTAGGCAAAAAAGGCGCGCCGGATGGGGCGACACCCCCTCGGGATTTCACGAAAAGAGCGGCCGGGACCCAAACTCGCATCGCCTTAAGGCGATACTCAGACATGGGTCCCTCTTTTCCGCTCTTTTCGTGAAATCCCGAGGCGCCCCATACGGCCTGGGTGAACCTTCACGGCTCGCTTCGCATCGCGCTTGGGTGTTCCCCGCCTGGGGCGGGTCACACGGCTACACTGAATCGATGCTCTGATTCTCCCGCTGGTTCCAGGTGCCCATGCGGGCTTGCCCTGCCGGATTCAGACCGGCAGTCCCTTGGCACGCAGCGCGGCATCGAAGCGCTCGGGGTCCGAGGTGCCGGCGGCGTTGTCGGCGCGGATCTTTGCTTCCTTGCGCAGGTGGGCACGGGTGCGCTGCAGGAGGTCGGCGGCTTCGGCTGCCGGCACCGCGATCACGCCGTCCGCGTCGCCCACGATCAGGTCGCCTGGCATCACGGCCATGCCGGCGCATGACACCGGCACGTTGACCTCGCCGGGGCCGTCCTTGCTCGGGCCGCGGTGGGTGTGGCCGCGCGCGAAGATGGGCATGCCGTCTTCGGCCCACTCCAGCACGTCGCGCACGGCGCCATCGATCACCAGCCCGCCGAGCTGCCTGGCCACGCACGTGGTGCGCATCAGGCCGCCAACCAGTGCCTGCGTGATGTCGCCGCCGCCGTCGATCACCAGCACATCGCCGGGGCGGACCATCATCAGCGCCTTGTGAATCATCAGGTTGTCGCCCGGGCGCACGCGCACGGTCACGGCCGGCCCGCACAGCACGGTGTCGGGGCGGCGGTGATACGGGCGCAGGCCGATGGTGCCGATGTTGCGGCTCATGGCATCCCCAATGGCGGCCACCGGCATCTCCCGGAAGGCCGCGACGATGTCTGGCGCGGGGCCGGCGGCGCAAGGGTTGATCCGGTAGCCCGCGGGCCATGCCTGGGTGGCTTCGTTGCTCATGTCAGTGTTCCTGGTGTCGTGCTGTTGTGTGGAGCGCGGTGTTACGCGCCGAGCGCGGCGAGGACCTGCGGATTGACGCAGGCGGTGGCGGCGGGCGGCTTGCCTTGCAGGAAGCCGAGCACATTGCGCGCGGCATCGCTTGCCATTGCCGCCAGCGCCGCAGGCGTGGAGCCACCCACATGGGGCGTGAGCACCACGTTGTCCAGCGCGGACAGCGGGCTGTGCGCGGGCAGCGGCTCGACGGCCATGGTGTCCAACCCGGCCGCGTAGAGCTGCCCGCTTTGCAGCGCGGCTACCAGCGCGGCCTCGTCCACCACCTCGCCGCGCGCGGTGTTGATCAGGATGGCGCCGCGCCGCATCCGCGCGAACTGCGGCGCTGCCAGCATGTTGCGGGTGTGCTGGTTCAGGGGCACATGCAGGCTCAGCACATCGCTGGCCGCAAGCAGCGCGTCGAGGGAATCGGCGAGCGCAACGCCTGCGACAGGGCTGGCGCGCCCGGCCAGCGCCGGATCGAACGCCACCACCGGCATGCCGAGCGCCAGGCAGACGGTGGCCACGCGCCGGGCGACCTGCCCGAAACCAACCAGCCCCAGCGTGCGGCCATGCAGTTCGATGCCATCCTGCGCGCGCGACCACCGGCCGGCATGGAGCTCCCGGTCCATCCACGCGACGCGCCGCGCCGCCGCGAACATCAGGCCAAGCGTGAGCTCGGCGACCGACCGGGCGTTGGCGCCTGGCGTGACATAGACGGGAATGCCGCGCGCGGTGGCGGCTTGCACATCGATATTGCTGACGCCCACGCCGTGCTTGGAGATGACCTTCAGCGTGGGGCATGCCGCGATGGCGGCGCCGCTCAGTGCGACCGTGCGCGAGATGACTGCGTCGACGGGCTCGGCGGCGAGGGTGCGTGCCAACTCGCCAGCATCGCTGACGCCGTTCGCATCGGCAAGGTAGAGAATCCGCGCGCCCGCTGCTTCCAGGAGGCGGACGCCGGCCGGAGCCAGGCGAGGGGCGGTGACGAGTACGGTAGTTGGCATGGCGCTCAGGCTGGTCATGGCATTGGGCAAAGGCCCGGTGCGATGCCGAATTCTTGCTCGATCAATAGTTTCCGTCCAGCTTATAATTTTTCAAATTTATTCAAAAAAAGTAATCAGTCAGGGCTGCCCTGGCAGCACGCTCCCATGGACCTTCGCGATCTCAAGTATTTCCTTGCCGTGGCCGGCGCGGGCAACTTCCGCCGCGCGGCCGAGCTGGTGCACCGCAGCCAGCCCACGCTCACCAAGGCCATCGACAGGCTGGAGGCGTCGCTCGGCGCCGAGTTGTTCGAGCGCGAGGGCAGAGGGCAAAAGCTCAGCACGGCCGGCATCGCCCTGCGTGCGCGCGCCACGTCGCTGCTGCAGGAGGCCGACTTGCTGCGCGACGAGGTAGGCGCCATCGCGCGCGGCGTGGCTGGCACAGTGCGCCTGGGCAGCGGGCCGCTCGGTGCGGAATACCTGCTGCCGCGGATTTGCAGCATGCTGCTCGGGCAAGCCGCCAACGTGATGCTGCAGCTCACCATCCGCAACAACTACGAGTTGCGCGACGAGCTGCGCGAGGGGCGGCTGGACCTGGTGCTGGGCTTCGTGCCCGACGAGGAGGAGGAGTTTCGCTGCGAGACGCTGCTCAAGGACACCGTGGTGGTGGCCGCGGTGACGGGCCATCCGATCCTCAAGACCCGGCGCGTCACGCTGGACAAGCTCGCCGGCTATCAGTGGGCGCTGCCCAACCGCGCGGTGGCCAGCCGGACCTGGCTGGACCATGCCTTCGAATCGCACGACCTGCCCCGGCCCGTGGCGCAGATCGAGACCAACTCCATCCCGCTGATCCCGCGCGTGGTCGCTGACACCGAATTGCTGACCTTTGTCTCGCGGCGCACCTTGCGCGCTAGCGGCGGACAACTGGAGGAGGTGCCGCTGGCGGCGACCACGCTGGTGCGCAATTTCGGTGTGACCTATCGCAAGGATATGGGGCTATCGCCGGCGGCCGGACGGCTGATTGCCCTGCTGCATGACCATGGGAGCAGTTTGTTCAACCAAGTGGATTAGTCTGGCTTGCCCCGCGACGAACGCCTGGTAGCGAGATGCGAGTCGCCCCGGCTGCGCCATGAACACTTCCAGGTGACGACGGATTTCGTCATGGCGCATCTGGCCGCACGCAAGGCGGCGGGGACGGGGAAGGCGAGGGTGAAGAAGCCGGCTGCGGTACGGCTAGTGCTGCTTCTACTCAGCCTCGGTGTTATGGATAAAGTACGGCGGCACATCCGGCCCCCACTGGTACAGCGAGTCTTCCGGCGGGTAGTCGCCGGCCGGCCATGCGTGGCCGGCGGAGATGTAGTCGATGTCAGCCGAGTACTCGCAGAACGAGCCCCAGGGATCGCGCACGTAGTGGAAGAAGTTCGAGCCCAGTACATGGCGCCCGGTGCCCCAGCCTTCCTTGTAGCCAGCGACCGCCATCTGTCCCGCGCCCTGGCCGACTTCGTCGACGCTGGCCACATCCCATGCGGCATGGTGCCAGCCGCGCGCCGAGCTCTTGGCGAAGGCCAGCAGGTGATGGTCGCAGCCGTGCGGCGCGTGGAGGAAGGCGATGCCGTCGCCCGAGCGGTCGGACAGGCGCAGGCCTAGCGTGTCGTTGTAGAACGACACGGCGCGGGATACGTCCGGCGTGAACAGCAGCACGTGCGACAGGCGCCGCGGGCGGACCTTGCCGACCTGGTCGCGGAAGGCCGCGCCGCGCATGTCCGCCGGGCCGTGGATGTCCTTCAGCGGGTTTTTCGCGCTGGGCGAGGTCTTGGGCCCGATCTTGACCTGGATCAGGTTGCCGTCGGCATCAAGGAACCACAGCCCTTCGGTCGTCGCATGGGCGGCGCCGCTGGCAAACGTAACGTTGGCGGCGAGCAGCTTCCGGCGGATGCCTTCGAAATCCCCCGCGAAACAGTTGAAGCTCAGGTAGGCCAGGGCCTTGCGCTCGCCCGGGAAGTACCGGGCCCAGACCCATCCATCCTGAGCGAGCACTTCCAGCGTGTCGTCCTGCCTGACAACCGTCAGCCCGAATGCGCCAAGGAAGTGCTCCGCGGCGCTCAGGTCCGGCACTGTCAGTGCGTAGTGGTCGAGCGAATGCACGGCGGGTTCGCGCTCGCGGGCCTCATTGTTGTCTTCCATTCGTCTCCTCCGCTGGTCGCGTGGCGTCAGGCGGCCCGGGCGCATCAGCAGCTTGGGCTCGCACGCCCAGCCGATGCCGCTGGGCGTGCCAGTCACGATCACGTCGCTTTCGTTGGTCTATGCTAGGCGAAGATATGTACAAGAACTATTTTTATAGAATGTTTGGGCAGGGCGCCCCACTTTGTCGGCTGTTGGGCACATGGCCCGTTGCCGGTGCTGGCAAGGGTTGCGGGAAGGTGCTAGCGCGGGCGTTCGCGTTCTTCTGGCAAACCGGCTCAAAGATCCAGCTGCAGCGGCACGACGGCGTCGTTGCCGTTGGCATCCACCGCCGCTGGCACCGCGCAGCAGATCAGCGCCTCGCCCTGCGCCACGTCGAACTCCGGCGCTTCGGCGTAGGCCACCGAGCCCTGCAGCACACGCGTGCTGCACGAGCCGCAGCTGCCGCCTCGGCAACCGAAGGCCGGCGCCAGGCCGCGCTGTTCGGCCAGCGCCAGCAGCGAGCCGCCGCCGGGCGTCCAGCGGGCTTCCTTGGCCGATTGCACGAAAGTGACCGGCACGGGCTGCAGCGCGGGCCTGGCTGTAAGCACTGCCGGGCGGCCGGCATCGCGCTTGCGCGCCAGCGACGATGCGCCAAAGGCTTCCGCATGGATGCGTGAATCGGCGATGTTGAGCGCGCGCAGGCCATCGTAGAGCGATTGCATGAACGCGGTTGGCCCGCACAGGTAGAAGTCGTAGTCGTCGAGGGGCAGGCGCGCGCGCAGCAGGTCGATGTCAATGCGCCCGGACACGTCGTAGTCCTTGACCCGGGTGGCGTCCTTCGGGTCGCTCAGCAGGCGCACCAGTTCCACCGCGCCGCCGGCGCTCTCGGTGAGCGCCGCAAGCTCCTTGCTGAAGGCGCGCTCGGCCACCGTGCGCGCCGAGTGGAAGAACCACGTCGGGCGGACCCGGCGCTTGCGCAGGCCCTCGTAGACGATATGGCGGAGCATGGCCAGCATCGGCGTGACACCGATGCCAGCGGCCAGCAGCACGGCCGGCCTGCGCTCGGCAGCATCGATGGTGAAGGCGCCGGCCGGCGCGCGGGCTTCGATCATATCGCCGACCTTGACGTTGTCGTGCAGGTGGCGCGACACAGTGCCTTCGCGCTTCACGCTGATGCGGTACACATCGTCCGCCGGCGACACCGACAGCGTGTAGGTGCGCATCACCGGCTGCGCTTGGCCCGCCAGCGTGACGCGAATCGGCAGGAACTGGCCTGCCAGATGCGCCACGCGGCCGGCGCCGTCAGCGGGCTCCAGGTGGAAGGAACGGATCACGCTGCTTTCATCGACGATGCGCGCAACGCGCAAGGGCCGCCACGCGTTGGCCAGCGCCGCGGCGCGCTGGCGGCTGCCCGCTTCGTCCCAGCTGCCGGTCATCAGCGAGTTCGGCGATGCGCCATCGGCTTGCGGCTGCCAGCGCAGCGGCAGTGCTTCGTCGCGGCGCACGATCTGTTCAGGCTGGAAGCGCCACAGGCGTTCCGCGCCCTGGAAGGCGGCGATCTCGGGCGAGTCCAGGATGACCTCGGCCTTCCCGGAAAGCTGGAGCAGTTCGCCGGTGCTGAAGTCGGCAAAGACGAGGCCGGCGATGGGGTTGACCACGAAGTTGCCAAGCGTGTTGAAAAACAGGTTGCCGGCAAAGTCCGGAATGGTCAGGCCGCCGTGCGCATCGATCCGGACAAAGCCGGGCTTGCCGCCGCGATGCGACACATCCACCTGGCGCCCGCCCTCTTCAAGGTCCACGTAGGACGCGACGAAGAACGTGTCAGAGGAGCCAATCAGCGCGCGCGCGCGCGCATCCAGTGCGGTGAGGTGCGCCGCCGCCGGTGAGCGCGCGCCCGGCGTGCCCGGCGTGCGCGCGAATTCAAACACGCGCTTCTGGATGTACTGCGGGCAGTTGCCGAAGCTCTGCTCCACGTCGATCCGCAGCACGCCATCGCCGTCGCCGCGCCGTGCGGTGCCGTTCATGCGGTTGCGCCGGCGGGTCAGCAGGTCGATGCCCAGCAGGCCGATGGCGCTGCCGTCTTCCATGCCGGCGTCCGCCGGGTCGGCGGGCTCGCTGGCCATGGCGATGTTCAGCGTGGTGGCGTCCGGCGAGTGCAGGAAGCCCGGCTGCCCGGCGCGCAGCGTCGCCCACACCCGGCCATCCGGCGCGACCGCGCCCAGCACCACCATTGGCAACTGTGCAAAGAACTCGCGGTGCTGGTCGGGCATGTAGTCGCGCACCACGCGCCGGCCGACGTCCTCCATGCGCCCGGCAACGCCTGCGCGTGCCTGCAGGCTACGCTCGCCGGCGTGCCAGGGTTGTGCGGGAGCATGGGTGGCTTGCGTGGATGGCTGGGCTTGGGTGGGCATGGCGGGTGCTCCTTGCTGTGCGGCAATCGGTGGCCAGGCCAATGGGCCGGCGTGCTGATCAGGCGGCGGCGAGGCCGGCCGGCGTGTGCTTGAACTCCACAAAGCCCGGCAGGGCTTCGATGCGTTGCAGCCAGGCCTTGACGTTGGTGTAGCCCGACAGGTCGACAAAGCCCTCGGGCGCCCGGGCGATGTAGCTGTACAGCGCAACATCGGCCAGCGTGGGGTGGCTCGCGGCCAGCCACTTGCCCTTGGCCAGCACGTCGTCAACGCGCTTGAGGATGACGTGCGCGCGGGCAATCACTTCCTTGGCGTTGTAGGGGGCGCCGAACACGGTGATGAGGCGCGCGGCGGCCGGGCCGTAGGCGATCTCGCCCGCTGCGACCGACAGCCATTTCTGTACCGCGGCGGCACCGGCGGGCGATTCGGGTAGCCAGTCCGTCTTGCCGAACGTCTTGGCGAGGTACACCAGGATGGCGTTGGAGTCGGTGATCACGGTGTCGTTGTCCACCAGCACGGGCACCTGGCCGAACGGATTGAGCTTGAGGAACTCGGGGGCCTTGTGCGCGCCGTTGGCCAGATCGACCTCGATCGCTTCGGCATTGGCGCCGATCAGCGACAGGAACAGGCGGACGCGGTGCGAATGTCCGGAGAGGGGGTGGAAGTAGACTTGCATGGCGGCGATCCTCGGCGTGTTGGGTGAATGGCGCCGCCCGGTGGCGGCGAGCACAGGGTCCGGAGGGTTCTTGACGGGTTCTTGGCGAGTTTTTGGCGGGTTCTTGGGAGAAGGCCCGCCTGCGCCGTGTCCGGTCCGTGTGCTTGGATGGATCATAGGTGCGTCCCGAAGCACGAAAAACGGCCCCGGCGAGAAGGCACTATTCTCGTTGCGAGAAGAATCCGGGCGCCTGGCGCCCCCCGTCAGCCTGCCGGTGCGTTTAGCGTCGTGTCCGCGCGCAGCGTTTCGATGGCGAGGTCCAGGAAGGCGCGGACCTTGCGCGTGGCATGGCGGCCTTCCCGGTGGATCACGTTGATGGGCAGGGGCGGCGGCTCCATGTCGGCCAGCACGACACGCAGCGAGCCGTCGCGCAGTTGCCTGGCCACCTGGTACGACAGCAACCGCACGACGCCAAAGCCGGACACGGCGGCGGCAATCGCGGAGTCATTGGTGGTGGTGGTCAGGCGCGGTTGCAGCCGCGTGACGACGGGCGTGCCGTCGCGGTTGAAGCGCCACTCCGCCGTGTTGTTGGCGCCATTGGGCAGGATGGTCGCATGGCCGGCGAGGTCGTGCGGGGTTTGCGGCGCGCCGTGCCTGGCCAGGTAGGACGGCGCCGCGCACACCACGCGCCGCACCTGGCCCACGCGCACGGCTTGCAGTGACGAATCCGGCAGCGTCCCGATGCGGATGCCCACGTCGATGCCTTCATCGACCAGGTTCACGATCCGGTCCAGGAACAGGCAGGTCGCGTCGACCCCCGGGTAGCGGTTCAGGTATTCGGTGACGATCGGCATCACGTAGGCGGCGCCAAACAGCACGGAAGCCGTGACGGCAAGCTGGCCGCGCGGCGCGGCATGCGCGCCCGTGGCAGCCAGCTCGGCTTCGTCGATCTCGCCCAGCAGGCGGCGGCAGCTCTCGAAGTAAGCCGCGCCGGTGTCGGTCATGCGGACCAGCCGCGTGGTGCGGGTCAGCAGGCGCACGCCCAGGTGCGTCTCCAGCTCGTTGACGACGCGGCTGACCACCGATAGCGAGATATCCAGCTTGCGCGCGGCGGCGGTGAAGCCGCCTGTCTCCACCACGGTGACGAAGGTCTTCATGGCCTGCAGTCGATCCACGCCAGCTCTCCCGGCCCGTGCGGGCGCTTGATGATGTGGCGGAGTATATAAGGACTGGTACGGCGCCGTGCCGGGGCGGCGCATGGACGCGCTGGCCCATAAAAAAAGCCATTCCGAAGAATGGCTTTTTACACCCCGCGACATCCACACCACGTTGCTCCTGCCCCGTTGGCTCTATGGCCGGCGTAGGCAATGCTGGAGTCACGCTGCGAAGACCGGCAAGCAAGTCGTTCCAGGCGGCAATGCCGCTTGTGGCCCAGCTTTCGGATTTACTAACTTATGCGCTGCAACTTGTCACGCGACGGATGATACGTACTAGCGTCGGGGCATCGTATGGGGAAAAGCCCCTATTTTCCCTCGCTGTTCTCGCGTTCATTTGCAGCGCGGTGTGCATCGTGGGGTACGCATCCCGCCGGGCGTGCACCACGATGCACACCGCGTTACCCGAAGATGCGTGCTTCGCCCGCGGCGTCGTGGCGCGCTGGTGCGCGCTCGCGGAGTTGGCGCTCCAGTTCGGAGATGCGATGGTCGACACGGGTCCGCTTGCGGTTGTGCCGGATTGTAAGTGCTGCACACAGCACTACCATAAGGATGCAGCCGAGCTGGGCGAGCTGTGTCGGGTCGTATTGCATAGGAATTCCTGGGCATCGTCGCGCGCGTTGGCGCAGTCTGGCGCGCGGCCAGTGACAGTTGGCCGCCAGTGAAATAACGGCAGCGGCGGGAGAATTTTAAGGCATTGCCCGCACCTGGTGCATCTGGTGGGCCAGGCAGTCGCCATCCGCCATTTGTTCGCCGGGCGCAACGCCTGGTGCGCTAGCCCACCTTCGAATCACCTCGCCGCGGGTAGGCTCCATACGTCGCGGACAGGTCTGACCCACTTGCCCGCGCTTTGCGCCTCGCCTATCCCCCGGTGGGCGAGGCGTCTTTCTGCGCCGGCAGGGTCGTGTTGACGGGTTTCGGTTCAGCTCCAGGGCGCAACGATGCGCTCCCGGACCCCCCGCGCGACATGCATGCCGGCGCTGTTCTTTTTTCGGGGCGGCACGCTTGCTGCGGGAGGAGGCGGATCGTAGCAAGCTCAAGCAGGCCCAGGCAGGCCCAGGCAGATGGTAGTCTTTCGATTTCGGAGTCTCGCACGCAATGCTTACCAAATCGGATTTCCTCCGCGTGGTTGCCAGTACCCCGCTGGTCTCGATCGACCTGCTTGTCACCGATGCGCAGGGCCGGGTGTTGCTTGGCCGCCGCCGTAACCGGCCGGCGCAAGGATCGTGGTTCGTGCCGGGCGGGCGCATCCGCAAGGACGAGGGCCTGGATGCCGCGTTCCGGCGCATCGTGGCGGACGAGCTTGGCCTTAGCGGGGTCGAGCGCGGCGATGCCGCGCCGCGCGGCGTGTTCGAACATCACTATCCGGACAATTTCGCCGCAGCGCCCGGCATCTCCACGCACTACGTGGTGCTTGCCTATGCGTGGACCATGCCCGGCGCCGCGCCGCTCGGGCAACCCGACCAGCACAGCGAGTATTGCTGGATGACGCCGGCCGAGCTGCTGGCGCATGCCGAGGTGCACGAGAACACAAGGGCGTATTTCCGCTGACCGGGGCCGGCTGCGAGACGGCCCCGGTGCTTGGCGCCGGGAATGCGTCGGTCAGGGTCAGGCTGCCAGCGGAATCAAGCGCGCATCGCTCTCGGTTTCCGCTTTGGCTTGTGCTTCGGTTTGCACGTCGGTTTGCAGCCCGGGCGTCACCGTCGCCGCTTGCGTTGGCCGGTCGCTGCCGTGGGCCAGGGCTTGCGCGACGATGGCGCATTCGGTGCGCAGGTACTGCGCGAACGGCGCGCTGACTTCAGCATGGCGCAGCGCGAACTCCACGGTGGCCTTCAGGTAGCCCAGCTTGCTGCCGCAATCGAAGCGGCGTCCCTCATAGCGGTAGGCCAGTGCCTGTTCGCGCGCCAGCAGCGCCTGGATGGCGTCCGTGAGCTGCAACTCGCCGCCGGCGCCCGGCTTGAGCGCGTTGAGCAATTCGAAGATGCTGGGCATCAGCACGTAACGCCCCACCACCCCAAGGTTGGACGGTGCCACTTCCGGCGCGGGCTTCTCCACGATGCCGGACATCTTGAAGATCCGGTCGTCCCAAGGCTTGCCGTCGATCACGCCATAGGCGCGTGAATCCTGCGGCTGGATCTCCTCCACGCCAATGACGCAGCTGTGATAGTGGTCGAAGACCTCGATCATCTGCTTGAGCACGGGCGTGCGCGCGTCCAGCAGGTCGTCGGCCAGTATCACGGCGAAGGGCTCGTCCCCGATCAGCTTGCTGGCGCAGCGCACCGCGTGGCCCAGCCCCAGGGGCTCTGCCTGCCGTACATAGAAGCAATCCACGTGGGCGGGCTTGATGCTGCGCACCAGGTCCAGCAATTGCTGCTTGCCGCGCGCCAGCAGTTCGGCCTCGACCTCGTAGGACTTGTCGAAATGATCCTCGATAGCGCGCTTGCTGCGCCCCGTCACAAAGATCAGCTCGGTAATGCCCGCCGCCATCGCTTCTTCCACGGCGTACTGGATCAACGGCTTGTCGACCACCGGCAACATCTCTTTCGGGCTGGCCTTGGTCGCCGGCAGAAATCGCGTGCCGAGGCCGGCCACCGGGAATACGGCTTTCCTGATCTTGAGCATGAAACTACCCCCGTCGTCTGGTTTGATAGGCTTGGCCTCTTGCCGGTCGGTTGCCTTGACGCGCGCGGCGGCTGCCGCATGGCATGGTCCCGGAGCCAGCCGTGGCCAAGCCAGCGTATCGCTGCGCGGAGCGCGCCATCTGCCAACAGTTCGCTGTATTCCGACAGCGCATGCATCGCGCCGCCCTGGCCTCGCGCGGGGGGCATACATTGTGGCCAACAGGACGGCGCCCACAGGCAAGCCGGCAGCGCCGTCGAAGGTGCTCGATGGCGAGATCAGCGGCGCGCTCGCCCGCACGCCAACGCAAGCAGATGGAAACACCATGAACTGGTACCGCATCACAGACCTCGGCGATGCCGCGGTGACGCTGCCGCTGGCGCTGACCACCGGCCTGTGGCTGCTGCAAAGCACCGGGTGGCGGGTGGCGCTGCGCTGGGCCCTGTGCCTGGCGGCGGCCGCGGCGCTGGTGCTGGCCAGCAAGCTGCTGCACACCGGCTGCGGCACGGTACTGGAGCGCTTCGACATGCGCGTGATCAGCGGCCACGCGATGCTCTCGTCGGCGGTGTGGTCCGTGTTCCTCGGCTTGCTGTTGCGCAGCTTGCGGGCCGCGTGGCGCCAGGCCGGCTTCGTGCTCGGCCTGATGCTGGCGGCCTTGATCTGCTTTAGCCGCGTGCGTCTGGGCGCGCATACCCCGGCCGAGGTCATCGCGGGGTGGCTTCTGGGCGGCGCCGTTGCGTTCTGGGTGTTGCACGCCTGCCAGGGCGCGCCGAAGCGGCTGGGCAAATGCCTGATCGCTGGCGTTGCCCTGCTCGGGCTCTGTACGGTGGCTTACGGACGCCATGCGCCATTCCAGCAGATCATCTGGCACTACTCGCCGTATTACGCCCCTGTGATCTGCTACTAGCGCCGCCGGAGCCGCTGCCCGTTCCCGGTGCGCCATGCGCACGCCGCGCACCGGCCATGCCTGCGGCTCTGGCTTTGTCCGATAAACACTAAATCCTGGCGGCCATAGCCAGGGGCGCGCGGGTAAGCTTCTATCCGGCGCGCTCACCACCATGGCGCGCCAGGCTTCGTTCGGCCCGGAGCCTGCCCGCTACGCCGGAGGGCTCACTCAACCCCGCCGCGGCAGTGTGCGTCTCACATGCCTTGCGGCCTTGCTCCGTCTGGCCGTGCCAGGGGGCTTCGCCAATAAGAGGCCTTGGCCAGAGGCTGCACGAGCAAGGCGCGTCCAGCGTCCGCCAGTTTTCCATTCATTCGGGGGCCTACGGG
This sequence comes from Cupriavidus sp. MPR-AND1C, assembly GCF_058809705.1. Taxonomy (NCBI): domain Bacteria; kingdom Pseudomonadati; phylum Pseudomonadota; class Betaproteobacteria; order Burkholderiales; family Burkholderiaceae; genus Cupriavidus; species Cupriavidus sp. MPR-AND1C. The sequence goes on from NZ_JBXASU010000001.1 coordinate 122,217, forward strand.
GTCCGCGCGTTACTGCGTTACTGCGTTACTGCTGCGCCCGCGTTGACCCGACGCAGGCCAAACGATAGGGAAGCCATGTCGACGCTTACCAGCCCGAACCCGGCCCCGGTTGCGGGGAGCCCTTGGATACGTGCGGCCTTGCAGCGCGCCGGCATCCTGTTGCTGCTGTTGTTTGCCATCGCGGGTTGCGGCGGTGACCGCAGCGGCGACGCCACCAGCGCAACCCCCGCGGCAACCCTGCAGCCAGCGGATGTCACCTGGACGCTGTGCGCCTCGGAATACCAGACCTGCGCCTTCACCGGCACCCACCAGGTCAAGTACGGCACTGATACGCAGTACGTCATCAAGACCTTCACCGGCGGCACCGGTTGCGACAACGGCGTGTTCGGGGACCCCGCCTCCGGGTTTGCCAAGAGTTGCTGGTACGACTCCGGCACGAGCGGATCGACGACGCCCCCCGCCACCAGCACCTGGGTTGCCTGCAGCTCGGAAAACGGCTTCTGCAGCTTTACCGGCACGCGCCAGGTCCGCTACGGGACCGCCACGCAATACGTCACCCTGACCTTCACCAATGGCGTGGCCTGCAACAACGGCGTGTTCGGCGACCCCGCGCCCGGCTTCGGCAAGACGTGCTCGTACGAGGACACCGGCACCACGACACCCACCACGCCCACGACACCCACCACGCCAGTGACGCCGACGGGCAGCGGCACGCTCAGTTGCACCGCGCCTGCCGGCAGCGTCGCCGCGGCGGGCGGCGGCGATGCCATCGAGATGGATACCCCGGGCGGCGACGGCACGCGGATGTTCGCCTCGGGCAGTACCTTCCAGGTGAGCGTGACCACCCGCGCCGGCAGCGCGGACACCGTGAACTGGCAGATCTCCGACACCTGGAACAAGGTGCGCGCCAGTGGCCAGTTCCCGGTCGCCGCCGGTGCGATCGTGTCGACGCTGAACTGCACGTCCACGCTGTCAGGCTACTTTGCCGGATCGGCAAGCCTGGCCTCCGGCGCGGGCTCGCTGCTCGCACGCGGCACCCGGCCCAGCGGCATTGCGACGTTCGGTGTACTGCCCGACGTTTCTTCGGTGCTCCCGGCGGTCAGCTACGCCAGCCAGGACCTGCACCGCTTCGGCGGGCAAGGCGCGGCCTACCTGCTGCCCGGCCAAGGCTGCTGCGATGGCGACGGCTACCGTCCGCTCTATCCCGCGCTGGGCCTGTCGTGGGCCAACGACAACCGCAACTGGTACGTGGAAGAACCCAACGGCCCCAATACGTTCAATCCCGCGGTGGACCACCTCGCCTCGTACTTCAAGCCCGGCGACCTGATGCGGCTGATCCAGCTCGACGGCATTCCCGCCTGGGCGAGTCCCACCGGCGTGGCCACCCACAGCTACGCGCCGAAATCCCTGCCCGCCTACCAGGACTACATGACCCGGGTGGGGCAGGAGTCGAACACGGTGCGCACCCAGTATTTCCCCGCGCAATCGGCCAACTACTACCAGGTGACCTGGGAGCCCGACTACAACGGTGGCCTGCCGTGGCTGGATACCGATGCCAACTTCACCGCGATGTACAAGGCCACCTTCCAGGGCGTCCATAGCACCGACCCGAGCGCGGTGATCATGGGCACCACCAACGCCATGGTGCGCGAGAACACCGTCTGGCTGAACCGGCTGGCGCCCCTGGGTTTTGCCCAGTATCTCGACGGCGTGACGGCGCACGGCTATTACGACGTCGGCACTTCGCCATCGCATCCGCCCGAGCGCCTGGTCGGCAACAGCGATCCCTCCAACGCCGCCAACGCGTTGCCGGCCGCCATGCGCGAATTGCGCCATGCCGTCGCGACCCTGCTCAAGCGCGGCGCGCGGCTGTTCGTCACCGAGACCGGCATCAGCTACGACCTTGGCTCCGCCTACGGCCCGAACTACCCGACGCAGAACGTCCTGTACGCGCACGGCGCGGTGGTTGTCCGCACGCACCTGATACTGCTTGGGGAGGGCGCGGATGTGACTTATCTGTTCTACGCCACGGACATCCCCACCGACGCTGCCGGCTACGGCTTGTTCTTCGACCTGGTCAACCCGCAAGGCACCTACGGCCCCGCCAGGATCAGCCCGAAGCCCGCCGCGCTGGCAGTCGCGGCGATGACCCGGCTGATCGACGGCACCAATACGCTGGGGCCGCTCAACGGGCTGCCGTTCGGCGTCTACGGCTATGCATTCCAGCGGCTCAACAACGGCAGCGTGGTGACGGCATTGTGGGCGCACAACAATGCCAGCTGGAGCGCGGCTACGGGGTTCAGCGCAACGTATAGCGTTGCCTATAGCCTGCAGGTGGATGCGCCAGGGTCCAGCGGGCAGGTGACGGTGCTGGACATGATGGGGAATGCCGCGTCCGTGGCCTACTCGAACGGGCAGGTTGCACTGGCTTTGACGGAGGCGCCGGTGTACGTGATTTCCGCCAATGCTTCCGTGGCGCAGGGGAATGTGACTACGCCGGAGGGGTATGTGGGGAGGTAGGCGGCTTGGGGGAGGCCGCTTTTGCCACAGCAGCCGACCGTCGGCGCAGGTGATCGTGGGTGGGGGGATTGGGAGAACTAGCTGCTGTCGCGGACACGCGCCAGCAGCGCGTAATCACCACAATCACTTATCCTCAGGCGCAGCAAACAACGAAGTCACATTCTTGGTCAGCACCAGCAACGTCGCGGTTTCGGCCAGCGCCTGCTCCTTGCGCCTCAACTCCCTCTCCAACTCCCGAATCCGTTTCTGATCCTGCTCATGCCGCCTGCGCACCGCGCCAATCCCGCGGTTGTCCGCCAGCGCCGCCGCGGCGCTCTGGCGCCAGCATTCGAGTTCGGTCGGGTCGATCGCATTTTCGCGGCACCAGGCGGTTTTCTGCAGTTCGCCCATGGCGCCGGTGGCAAGCACGGCGTCCAGGCGCGCCTCACCGGCGCCGGGCGGGTTGGCCGCAGGCGGGGCGAGGGCCACCGCGCGCCAGCGCTCCAGTGCCGCCGGCGATATCCCCATCTCGGCGGAGACTTGCGCAACACTGGCGTTCTCGGGAGGCAGCATCCGCGCAACGGCGCATTCCTTGAAGGACTGTGTATATCTAGCCACTGTGATTCACCTTGATTCTTCTGTTGCCGCCCGGTTGCTGTCCTTCCTCCCCCGGGGCAAGGCCATGGTCCGGGGCGTTGGCAGTCGGTAAATCGAGTCCCGCGCGGCACGTGGCTTACGCCCGCGGGGACGGCGTCGGGTCAACTCACGCGGCGTGCTGCTCGGCTGGCTGTGCGGCAGGCGTGCCGCGGCGGCGGGCCGGGAACAGCGCATCGCGAATGCGCAGGAAGGGGAACTCGATCGCACGCGTGGCGGCATAGCCGGCGATGATCGCAATGGCAAACTGCAGCGCAAGGGCGAGTCCCCAGGCCACCATGACGGGGATGCCGAACGTGCTTGCCTTGCGAATGAACACGTCGCCCGGGGCCAGCGCCACGGAGTGCCACAGATAGATGCCGTAGGAATACACGCCGATCCATGCCACCGCGCGGTATAGCCTGGCGCCGCGTATTGCGCCGGAGTATTCGAGCACCAGCACGATCAGCGCGGCAAAGCCGATGGCCTGGATGGTGTAGCCGATGCTTTCCTCTAGCATCAGGTTGCGTTGCAGGAGTACCAGCCAGACGACCGTGCCTGCCACCACGGCCAGCAACAGCAGTTTTTGCCCGGCGATGCGGCGGTACAGCTCCGGCTTCATCCAATAGACCGTGGCCAGCATGACACCGATGAGCAGGCTGTCGATGCGATATTGCGTGTAGGCGGATGCCGCCTCCAGCTCGCCACTGGCGACCGCGGCGCAGCGCGCGGCCAGCACCACCACGCACAGGGCGCCCAGGGTCCACAGGATGGCGTTGGCGCGCACGCGCAGGCGGGCGAACAGCAGCACCAGCGCCGGCAGGAACAGGTAGAAATGTTCTTCCACGGCAAGGCTCCAGGTCTGCGCAATGGAGGAGCCGAGGTAGTTCTGCATGTGCGTGAGATTCTGGTACAGGAAGGTGCTGGTCGGGTGGCGCCCGGCCAGCACATGGAACAGGATCAGCGCGTAGTAGGCAGGCCAGATCTTGAAGATGCGGCGGATGATAAAGCGCCGCGCATCCACGCTGCCGCTGTGTGCGTACTGGCGCAGCAACAGCCCCCCGACCAGGAAGCCACTCAGGGTAAAGAACAGGTTGACCCCTTCGCGTCCGAAGTTCTTGAGCGGATACTCGATCAGGGCGACCCACTGGCTGCCGGTGCTGACCGTGTGGAAGTGCATTCCCATCACGGCAATGATGGCCAGCCCGCGAACGAAATCGAGTTCGATGGACCGGCCGGTCGGGTTGACGTCGCGGCTTGCCTGGTAGTCCATGCTGTTCTCCTTAGAGGCTGTTTCAAAATGAAGCGAAGCGGTTCTGGCCAGGCGCGCGGCCGCAGACAGTACAACTAGATCGGCCGAGGCCGCGCAACGACGCCAGAATCTTTTTGAAATGGCCTCTTATAGGGTGCCGGACGGGGTCGTGATGGCGGCGTGACCGGGCGGGTCGAATCGCTTGCGGATGAACCGGCACGGATTGCCGCCGTAGATGCCTTCGGCCTCGAGCGAGTGATGCACCACCGAGAGCGGCGTGACCACCGCCGAGCGGCCGATGGTGATGCCTTTCTGGATGACGCACTTGGACGTGATCCACACACCGTCCTCGATCACGATCGGCGCGACATGCAAGTCCATGTTGCTGTCCAGGTCGTGCGAGCCCGCCGTCAGGAAGCTGCCTTGCGAGATGCAGACGTTGGAGCCGATGCGGATGCTGGCCTGGTTGTAGATCCACACATCCACGCCGAACCAGCAGCCGTCGCCCACTTCCAGATTCCAGGGCGATTTGACGCGCAGCGGGTGGACCAGCCGGCAGTGCTGGCCGACGCGCGCACCGAACAGGCGCAGCAGGGCGACGCGCAGCCCGGAGAACGGATTCAGCTTGTTGTTGATAATGCCAGCTTCGACCAGGAACCACGCCGCCTCGACCAGCAGGCTGCGCCGGCGCACGTAGTTGCCCTTGCCGGCGCGGGTGAGGTCGATGACGCGATGTCCCGGCGTACTGTCCCGGCTTGCATCGCGGTTGCTTTCGCGGTTGCCTTCACGATTGGCCTCGCGGCTACTGTCACGGCCTGCCCCGCGTGGATCGCCGACCACATCGAGACAATCGGCATAAGCTTCGGTATCCATGTTCCGCCTCTCACTGAGTGGCCCCGCGGCGCGCTCGGCAATGCCGGGCATCGCCGCGCGGAAGAGTCCATCGTATTGCGCGCTGCATCCTGCATCCTGCATTCGCAGGAACGCGAATTCATTCATTACGTTCCTGTCGGGAAAATTATCGAACGTGAAAACGAGGCTGGCCGGCAATCTGGCGCGATTGGCCTTTCGCAAGGGGCGTTTTGGCGGCTCCGCACTACGCTGGGCGCGCAACGCGGCATGGCCGCGCGCTCAGGCGCGGGCCTCAGGCAGCCGCGCGGCGCAGGGTTTGCTTGAATTCGCTCAAGGTATGCCGGGCCAGCAGGTGGGCCCTGGCGGATGCGGCTTGCGGCGCCGGTGCCGCCACGGGCCGTGACAACTGGTCCAGCGCGCGCTGGATGGCGGGGCCCGACAGGTCTTCCAGCACCGGCCCGAGTTCCTGCCCCTGGCAGAACCAGCCGATCAGGCCGTCGGTGGTAGCGATCACGGGCTTGCCAAAGCGGTAGGCCTGCACCAGTACCCCGCTCATGCCGTAGTGGCCCTTGTAGCCGAGCCAGACGGCGTCGCAGGCGGAGAACAGGTCAGCCTCTTCCTCGTTGGTGATGAAGCGGTCGAAGATCACGGGCGGCGGCGACAGCGTGTACGCGGCCGCCTGCAGGAACGCGCGCGTCTGCGGGTCTTGCTGGCCGGCCACCACCAGCGTGGGCGCGCGTGGGTGGCCGGCCAGCGCGGTGACCAGTTCGTAAATGCCCTTGCGTTGCGTGAGCGCGCCGTACACCAGCAGGTAGGTGCCGGCGCCATGCCCTGGGCCTTCCGGGCATTCCGGGCCTTGGCCCAGCCCCAGCCGTTGCCTGGCGGCGGCGGGATCGGCCGGGAGCGCGTCGGGACAGGGATCGGCAAGGTAGGCGAGGGCGGTGCGGCCGTTGCCGCGCGGATACCACTGCGGCAAGGTCGGGTCGATCGACAGCAGCGTCTTCATGCCGCCGGACTCGACGGCGCGCCGGAACAGCCACGTCTTGACCGCGTTCACCAGCGGCTGGTGCGGCGACTTCACCCCCACCTTGCTGTGATGGAAGCTTGCGCGCATCGTAATGCCCACCCATGGCACCTTGGCGAATGGCGAACCAAGCAGCGGGAGCACATAGAGGAAGTAGTCGGCATAGGGCACCAGCACCAGCGAGATGTCGCGCAGGCCGGCGGCAACCCGGAAGGCATGGCGGAAGGTGCGCCAGAAGCGCACATAGCTGAGCTTGCCGAGGCCGCTGCCCACCGCGGGCGGTGGCTGCGTGAAGACGATGCTAGCGACGATGCCGGCGGAGGGATCCTGTGCGGCCAGCATGCGCTGGGCGAGCGGATGCGCCTGGTTGCAGGGGTCGGTGACCACCATGCAGTGGTAGCCGGCTTCCGTGTAGGCCTGCACCGCCCATTCGACGTAGCGCCAGCGGTGGCCGGTGAAATCGTGCTCGATGATCAGTGCGGTCGGCTCGGACATCGCGTCTCCAGGCACGGTGGGGCGAGCCCGGTGTGCGGCGGGTTGCGGATGTTGCCACACTAGCACCGCCGTCTTGGCGCCGGCCGCCAATTTGCGGGCCGGCTTGGCGGATAAAGGCGGGCGAGGCCCGATTGCGCAAGCATCACCTGGATGCTGCGCGCAAGTGACGGATTAACGCTAGGCGATGGCGATTCCTGTCGCCGCGCCTACGGTAAGTTGTGCTTCATGGCTGGCGCGCGGCGCCTGCCGCGCCAGCACGGATACCCGTGCTGGCCGCACCGGTGCCTGCCATCGGCGCGCAACCCATGGTGGGGCAATATGGCCAGATCGCTGAGGAATGCCTTCTTTCTGCCGCTGACCGGCCTGCATGCCAGTTCGGCCGCGTGGGTGCTGGGGCAGCAGGTGCTGGTGCGGGGGCTGGTGGCGATCAAGTTCCTCATGGTCGGGCGCATTCTCGGCCCGTCCGCGGTCGGAGTCGCCGCCGTGGCGCTGCTGGCCGTGGCGATTGCCGAGGCGCTCAGCGATACCGGCTTGCCCCAGGCGGTGGTGCAGGACAAGCAAACGCCTACCCCCGACCAGCTTAGTGCGCTCTGGACCGCGCTCACGTGCCGCGGCGCGGGGGTGGCATTGCTGCTGGTCGCGCTGGCGCCGCTGCTGGAGGCGCAGTTCCACCTCGCGGGTTCCTTGCTGTTGCTGCAGCTGGCCGCCGCCCTGCCGCTGATCCGCGGGCTGGCCTCGCCGGCCTATTTTGTGGTGACGCGGGACCGGGGCTTCCAGCATATTGCCGGGATCGAGGTGGCGGCCGCCGGCACCGACTGCGGCGTCAGCCTGGCGTGCGCCTTCGCGGGCGCGGGCGCCATGTCCATCCTGATCGGGCTGCTCGCGGGCGAATCCGTCAAGACCGCGCTCACCTGGCTGAGCATGCGTCCCCGGCCGCCCCTGCGCTTCAAGTGGGCCGGCATTGGCCACTACGTGGGTTTCAGCCGCTGGATCTGGGCGGGCAGCGTGGTCAACCTGTTGCTCAACCAGTTCGACAAGGTCATTGTCGGCAAGCTGCTCGGCCCGGCCCAGCTGGGCGCCTACCAGATGTCGTCCAAGTTCGCGCAGATGCTGCTCGCCGACGCCGGCATCGCGATCTCGCAGTACCTGTTTCCCACCTTTGCCGCCCGTTTCCGCAAGCAGGATGGCTCCGACGCGGTGCTGCTGCGCCGCTTCGTGGTGATCGGCGGCCTGGGGCTGGCGATCGTGGTGGTGGCGCTGCGGCTGGTGGCGCAGCCGCTGTTCCTGCTGGTGCTGGGGCCGGCCTGGCTCGGCGCGGTGCCGTTGTTCCGCATCTTCACCATCAACATGGCGATCGGCGGGCTGATCGCAGTGCTGGTCGCCTACCTGCGCGCCGTGGGCATTCCCAAGGCCGCCACGCATGCCTCGGTGCTCCAGGTCTGCGTATTGCTGGCCACGGTGCCGCCCGCCACCCGTTACTGGGGTGCGCAGGGCATTGCCTGGTCGATGACGGCGGGCCTGGCGGTCGCGGCGGCATGGATGCTCTACCAGATCCTGAAAATGAGGAGGGTGTGATGCGGATTCTCCATCTTGTGCTGGCACCGCGCCTTTCAGGCGCGGAGATGCTGGCCAAAGACCTGGCCATCCACCAGCAGGCTCACGGCGACACGGTCTGCCTGTCGGCCCTGATGCCGCAGCAGGAGGACTTCGCGGCGCTGCGCGCGCAGCTCGATGCGGCTGGCGTGCTGTGCCTGTTTCCGGACCAGCCCCGGCGCCTGGCGGGCCGGCTCTGGCACCTGCGCGGCGTGCTGCGCGACTACCAGCCGGACATCATCTTCGCGCACGCCACCATCCCGGCCTTTTACGCGCGGGCCTTGCCGTCGCGGGTGCCGGTGGTGTACGTGATGCACTCAGCCGCCAACGATTTCGAGAGCACCATGTTCCGCTACGTCGAGCGAATGCTGTCCACGCGCGCGCGCGCGGTGATCGGCGTGTCGCAGGGGAATCTGCGCGATTACATCAACTCGGTGGGCACGCACCCGCTCATGGCGGTGATTCCCAATGGCGTGGACACCCGGCGCTTCTTCGTGCGGCCCGCGGGCCAGCGCGACGCGGCGTCCCGGCGCGTCATCCAGGTGGGCCGCTATGCGGCGATCAAGAACCAGCTGCATACCGTGCTGGCGTTTCGCGAGACGCTCAAGCGCGTGCCGGATGCGCTGCTGGAGATGTATGGCGTGATCGAGGATCCCGATTACTACGTCAAGGTCTGCGCCCTGGTCGAAGAGCTGGGCCTGGCCGACAAGGTGCGGGTCAACGGGCCACAGACCAATATCCCGGAGCTGCTGGCGGGCGCATCGGTGTTTGCCATGCCGTCGGCGTCGGAGGCGCACAGCATCGCCTTTCTCGAGGCATTGGCGACAGGCATGCCGGTGGTGGCGAGCGGCATCCCTGCCTTCGCATTCGCCCGCGGCTTCGCCGGCGTGCAGTTGCTCGACACCGCCGATTCCGCAGCCTACGGCGCGGCGCTGAGCGCGGCGCTGGCACAGCCACGGGTCGCGCGCTCGCTCGATGGCCTGACGCTCAAGGACACGGCCGACCAGTACCGGGCGCTGGCGCGCAGGCTGACCAGCACGGCGTGATGGCTGCCCTTGGGCGCCTGGCATCACGGGATAAAAGCGGGAGGAGATATGGAACGCAAACGTGTACTGGTGCTGAGCCCGCACGCGGACGATGCGGAGCTGGGCGTGGGCGCCTACCTGGCCCGGGTCATCGACGCGGGCGGCGAAGTGATGGTGGCCCTGGCCACGGTAGGAAAGAGCCGGTCGCTCTGCCTTGGCCGCGAGGTGACCGAACAGGAACGGTTGGACGAATTCTCCGAATCGATGTCCGTGCTTGGTGTACAGACGACCGAGGTCCTCACCACGGGGCTCGACGGCGTGCTCGACAGCTTCCCGCGCGCGCAGATGGTCGGCATGCTGGACGCGCTGCAGAACCGCTTTGAGCCCGATGAGGTGCTGATTCCGTTGTCGTCTTCGCACCAGGATCACCGCTATTGCTGGGAGACCGGCGTTGCCGCCACGCGCCTGAACCCCGCCAAGCATGCCCCCCGCCTGGTGGCGGCCTATGAATATCCGGCCACGTGCTGGGGCGGTGGCGGCATCGTCAATCCCTTGGGCGGCTCGCTCTATATCGATGTCAGCGCCACGTGGCCGCGCAAGGTGGAAGCGTTGCGCAGGCACCGCTCGCAAATGCATGACGGTGCCGGGCACCTGGTCAGCATCGAAGGTGTCACGGCGCTGGCGCAGTGGCGAGGTGCGGAAGCCGGCTTCGCGCTGGCGGAAGTGCTGCACATCATGCGCGCGCGCTGGCCGGGATGAAGTTGGCCTGCTGCCCCAGATTTGCGCATGCACGGGGCCGGGTGCGACGTGCCGTGTTGCGCACTGCGGCGCCGGCAGACTAGTCCGGCACGCTCGCGCCAACCGCGCAAGTCACCCGGCTGCGCCGGGCCAGGTACCCGGCCGCCGGCGCGCGCTCGCGCCGTTCTTCAGTCCCCCAGGTCAACAAAGCCGTCTGTGTCGTGACGTCGAGGCCATGTTGCGTCCCTGGCGGCCGCAATTATTTCATTAATCGAAGTGGCGACAGAGAAAATCCGGGGCGGCCGTTGCGCGATATATCCTCGTTGCTGATCCGATGCACTAGTTAATTTGTCATAATTTTTAATGTTTAGAAATGATTCTTATGTTATTCGGTGCGGGTGAGGACCTGCCGGAAATCGTGAAATTAATGTCGGATTCCCGCTCTCATGCACCCTTTCCGACCCTTATGTTCGGTAGCCAACGCACGGATTGGTGCAGTGTTTGCTGCGATGCATCATCCCTCATAGAGTAGTAGCCAGTTGCAGGACAGCGCGCCGGGACAAGCGATGAGAGATGAGTCCTCTACCCGGAAAAGGCCGTTCCTGCAACGTCTTGCGTAGAATTTTGGAGCGGGCGGATGCCTTCCGCCAACATCTCGCTACTTTCCGACACAGACATATTTCTCGGATTCGGGATCGCTACGATGCATTGCAACACCAATAAATTCGCGCAAGAACGGATCAACATTTTTTTTGGGGGGAAATCATGCCGTACGCCCAACTTGAGCCCGCAACGGTTAGTTGGCTTCATGCCTCAACTAACCGTTCAAAGTGCGCCGCGCGGCGCGTCGGCATTTTACTGTTCGATGGTTTTTCATTATTGGGCGCGGGTTTGGTGGCTGAACTATTCCAGACCGCCAATGAATGCTCCGCATCCGATCCCGCGAAAGAAGCCGCTTATGACGTGCGGCTGCTTTCCGTCGACGGAGGCAGCGTCGCCTGCTCCGCGTCTGTACGGGTCTGGACCGACGGACTCGATCCGCGCCAGTTCATCGGCTTCGATGTGCTCTTTATCGCCGGCGGCGCGGGCGCCCATGCCGCCGCGGCGGACGAGCGGCTGCTGCGCTGGCTGCGCGTTGTCTCCCCCCGCACGCCCACGGTGCGGCCCATCGCCGAAGGCCGTGCGGTGCTGGCGGCAGCCGGCGTGCTCAAGCCGCACGAGGACGAGCATCGCCATCCCGTGTTCGGGCAGCATGCCTCGGACGAGTCCGGCGAGCAGTACGAACTCGTCAGGGGCGCGCTGACGCTGATCAAGCGCGATCTCGGCCTGGACGTGGCGCGCGCGGTCGGTACCCGGGTGATGCCCGCCTGGACCGCCCGCCTGATGCCCAGGCTCGCGGATACCGGTGCGACCAGCGCGGGCGACAAGATCCGCGCGGCCGCGCGCTGGCTGCATGAGCACTGCGAGCAATCGATCTCGGTGTCCGATGCCGCGCAGGTGGCGGCCATGAGCGAGCGCAACTTCCTGCGCCGCTTCAAGCTGGAAATGGGCGTGACGCCGTCCGACTACCTGCTGCACGCCCGCCTGGACACCGCGTGCAGTTTCCTGGCCGAGACGGAGCTGCCTGTCGACAAGGTGGCGCGGCGCTGCGGCATGGGCAATGGCGACCGGCTGGCCAAGATCTTCCGCAAGCGCATGTCGATTTCCCCAACGGAATATCGTCAGCGCAGCAAGGTCGGCGCAGTGGGTTAGCAGGCATGCGGGCGCGGCGGCGTATGTGCGGGCCTGCAGGTCCGCGCCCCCGCGTAGACGATTGGCACCACGGGCCGCCTGCGCAAGCGCGCGGCGCCCGAGCAGGGAGGGCTGGATCATGTCGAATAATGTACGCGAGCCTGTTGCCGCGCAACCCGGGGACACCGCCGCGGTGGCGCCGGGCGCCCCCGTGCGCTTGCGCATTGCGCCCGTGGTGCTGGCCGGCGGCGCGGGCACGCGGCTGTGGCCGCTGTCGCGGGAGCATTTCCCCAAGCAACTGATCGACCTGGTTGGCAAGGACTCGCTGCTGCAGTCCACGCTGCTGCGCATGCAGGGTTTCTCCGCCGGCCACGAGATCGAGCCCAGCGCCATCATCGTCTGCGGCGACGAGCATCGCTTTATCACCAGCGAACAATTGCAGGCCAGCGGCATGCAAGGCCGGCTGGTGGTGGAGCCGGTCCGGCGCAATACGGCGCCCGCACTCACGCTGGCCGCATCGCTGGCGCTGGCCGACGGCCAGGACGCAATCCTGGTGGTCATGCCGGCCGACCATGCGATTCCCGATACCTGCGCCTTTCACCAGGCGCTGTCGATCGCGGCCGCCCATGCCAGCGAGGGGGCCATCGTCACCCTTGGCGTGCCGCCCACGCGGCCCGACACGGGCTATGGCTACATCAAGCTTGGCGAGATGCTGCCCGACGGCGTGCGCCGCATGGAGCGTTTCGTCGAGAAGCCGGCCATCGAGCTTGCCGCGCAGTACGTGGCCAGTGGCAACTACTGGTGGAACAGCGGCATCTTTGTCGTGCGCGCCACGGTCTGGATGCAGGCGATCGAGGCATTGCATCCCGCCATCCACGAGATGTGCGCCGCGTCGGTGGCCGAAGGCAAGCAAGAGGGCCAGTTCTTCCGGCCCGCGTCGCGGCAGTTCTTCCTGAGCCCGTCGGACTCGATCGACTACGCGGTGATGGAGCGCCTGGACAATCCGGCCTCGCCGTGCCGGGGCGTGGTGGTGCCGCTGGAGGCGGGCTGGTCGGACCTGGGCTCGTGGGACGCGGTGTGGGATGCCATGGACAAGGACGCCGAAGGCAACGCCGGGCGCGGCCGCGTGGTGTTCGAAGGTGCGCACTCCAGCTATGTCCACTCCGACGGGCGCCTGGTGGCATGCGTCGGGACCAGCAACATCGTGGTGGTAGAGACAGCTGACGCGGTGCTGGTGGTGGATCGCTCGCACGTGCAGGACGTCAAGGATGTGGTCGCGCGCATGAAGATCCTGCACGCGCCGGAGGCCGACACCCACCGCAAGGTACGCAGGCCCTGGGGCTTCTATGACTCCATCGAGCATGGCGATCGCTTCCAGGTCAAGCGCATCGTGGTCCAGCCGGGCGCGCGCCTGTCGCTGCAGTTGCATCACCATCGGGCCGAGCATTGGGTGGTGGTCAGCGGCACGGCGATGGTCACGCGCGGCGAAGAGCAGTTCCTGCTCAGCGAGAACCAGTCCACCTTTATTCCGCTCGGCGTGCTGCATCGCCTGGAGAACCCCGGAAAGCTCCCGCTGGAGATCATCGAGATCCAGTCCGGCGGCTACCTGGGTGAAGACGACATCGTGCGCGTGGACGATACCTACGGCCGCTGCCCGGGACCACAAACATAAGGCGTCAGGAACAAGGACCGAAGGACCGCCGGGCCACGCGAGCACCGCCGGGCGCGACCATGGGGAGGTCGCGTCCGGCGCGGCAGAAAAGCGTGATGTGACGCGCTGCGATGCGACGTGATGGACGTGAAGGAAGTAAAGAAGGAAGTCAGGCAACGAGTGGTGAAGAAACGCGAAGGGCTGGGAAGAACGGGGAGAGGAACATGCTCAAGATCGAAGGGTTGCTGGCGCGCCTTCTGGATGTCGCGCTGGTGTTTGCCGGTGCCGCGATTGCCTCGCACATGCGCTTCAACGACATGTCGCAGCGCACGTTCTACGACGTGTTCATCGCGCTCTCCGTCGCGTTCACGCTGGCCCTGTTTCCTGCCTTCGGCATCTACGAGTCCTGGCGCGGACGCTCCAAGATCGGGCTGGCCGGCCATATCGCGCTGGCCTGGCTGCTGGTGCAGTTCAGCGGCGTCATGGTGTTGTTCTCGTTGCACCATATCGACATCATCTCGCGCCTGTGGTTCGTCTACTGGACGGGTTCCACCGGTGCCATGCTGATCGTGTCGCGCCTGATGACCCATGCGGTGCTGGGCCAGGTACGCAGCGCAGGCATGAACCTGCACAAGGTCGCCGTGGTCGGCTGCGGTGCGCATTGCAGCGCGGTCATCCGGCGCGGCGTGGCCGCGCCTGCCTCGGGCTTTCGCGTGGTGGCGGCGTTCAACGTGGCGCCGCAGGGCGGCAGCCTCAATGCGAAGGTGCCGACGTTCGACGATCGCGCCGCCTTCCACCGCTATATCCGCTCGCAGGATATCCACGAACTGTGGCTGGCGCTGCCGCTGTCCGAGGAGCGCGTCATCCTGGAGTTCGTGGAGGAGTTCCGCGACGAACTGGTCAATGTCCGTTTCATGCCGGACCTGCACAGCCTGGCGTTGTTCGACAGCGGCACCATCGAGCTGATCGGCATGCCCGCCATCAACCTGGTGGCGTCGCCGCTATCGGCCACTGCGCTGCGCCAGAAGGACGTGTTCGACCGCCTTTTTGCCGCGGCCGCGCTGATCGGCCTGTCGCCGCTGCTGATCGCGATCGCCGTCGCCGTCAAGCTGTCGTCGCGCGGGCCGGTACTGTTCAAGCAAAAGCGCAAGAGCACAGACGGGCGCATCTTTACCATCTACAAGTTCCGCTCCATGCGCACGCATGCCGAGGCGCCCGGCGTGGTGACCCAGGCCAAGCGCGGCGATCCGCGCATCACGCGCGTGGGCGCGTTCCTGCGGCGCACCAGCCTGGATGAGTTGCCGCAATTCTTCAACGTGCTGCGCGGCGACATGTCGGTGGTGGGGCCGCGCCCGCATGCCATCGAGCATGACGACCAGTACCAGAAGCTCGTCAGCGGCTACATCCACCGCTACCGCGTCAAGCCAGGCATTACCGGCTGGGCCCAGGTAAACGGCTACCGCGGCGAGACGGATCGCATCGAAAAGATGGAAGGCCGCATCGCCTGCGACCTGTACTACCTGGGCAACTGGTCGTTCGCGCTCGATATGCGGATCATTGCCGCCACGGTGGTCAAGGGCTTGGTGCATCGCAACGCTTACTGAGCCGTACGGAACGCAAGCACGGGGCCGCGGCACGCGCAGGAGCGTTGCCGGCGGGAAGCGATAGTTAGATGGAAGTCAACAAGACATGGCTACCTCATTCGACACCCAATACACCGATGTCGGCGGCCCGGCCGAGCTTCGGTTGTCCGACTACCTGGTGACGCTGGTTGACCACTGGCGCATGATTGCCGCCGTCACCCTGCTGGCGCTGGTGCTTGGCACCGTCTATGCCTTGCTGCAGAAGCCGGTCTACCGCGCCGACGCCATGATCCAGGTGGAGGAAAGCAAGGGCGGCAACGCCGCCAATGCCAACCAGGGCTCGTCGCTGCAGACGCTGTCGTCGATCTTCGATCCCAACTCCTCCACGGCGGCCGAGATCGAGCTGATCCGGTCCCGCCTGGTGGTGGAGGAGGCCGTGCGCAAGCTGCATCTGGATATCGCGGCCAGGCCACGCTACTTCCCGGTGATCGGCGCGTGGCTGGCGGCGTATAACAGCGGGCTGGCGCCGCCCACTGAACTGCTCGGGCTGTCGCAGTACGCGTGGGGCGCGGAATCCATCACGCTCTCGCGGCTCGACACGCCGCAGAAGTACTACGGCAAGGTGTTCAGGCTGATCGCCGACAGCGCGCACACCTATACCCTGCGGGATCCCGAAGGCAATACGGTGCTGCGGGGCCGGGTTGGCGAGGAGGCCGAAGGCACCACCGCGCTGGGCCCGGTGCACATCCGCGTGGATGCGCTGGTGGGGCGCGGCGGGTCGCAGTTCGAGCTGGTGCGCGCATCCACCATCGGCACGGTGGAGCGTATCCAGCGTGCGCTCGCGGTGGCCGAGTCCTCCTTGCAGTCCGGCATCATCCGCGCCAGCCTGGAAGGGCCGGACCCCAAGCTCACCGCGGACATCGTCAACACCGTCGCGCGTCAGTTCGTCCAGCAGGACATTGGCCGGCGCTCCGCCGAAGCCGAGCACACGCTGGCGTTCCTGGACCAGCAGCTGCCGGCGCTGCGCAAGGAGCTCGACCTGGCCGAGGAGCGCTACAACTCGTTTCGCAATCGGCAGGGCACCGTCAACCTCGGCGAGGAAAGCCGGCTGCTGCTGCAGCAGATCGTGGAGAACAAGACCAGCCTGGCCCGCTTGCAGACGCGGCTGGCCGAGATCCGCACGCACTACACCGACGCCAACCCGGCGGTGGTGGCGCTGATGGCGCAGATCGAAACGCTGAGCGCGCAGCAGAGCACGCTGCGCCGCAGCGTCTCCGTGTTGCCGGATACCGAGCAGACCGCACTGCGTCTGGAGCGGGATGTACGCGTGGATACCGAGCTCTATACCAACCTGCTCAACAACGCGCAGCAACTGCGCATCGTCAAGGCGGGCCAGGTCGGCAACGTGCGCGTGGTGGACTTCGCCGAACCCGCGGACGATCCGATCCGCCCGCAACGCGCCATGCTGGTGCTGATCAGCGGCGGCGTCGGCCTGGTGCTCGGGGCTTTGCTGGCCTTCCTGCGCAAGGCCCTGTATGGCGGCGTGGAGCATCCGGAAGAGATCGAGCGGATGCTGGGCGTGCCGGTCTGCGCGGTGGTGCCGCGCAGCCAGACGCAGCTGCGCCTGCAGCGCGAGCTGCGCGCCTCCGGCAGCAGCGGGCTGGGGGTGCTGGCGGCACGCGCGCCGGACGACATCGCGGTGGAAGGCGTGCGCGCCTTGCGCACCACGCTGCAGTACGCGCTGCACACCGCCCGCAACAACGTCGTGATGCTGACCGGCTCGCGCCAGGATGCCGGCAAGTCGTTCCTGTCCGTGAACCTGGCCGCGCTGGTGGCGTCCGGGCGCAAGCGCGTGCTGCTGATCGATGGCGACATGCGGCGCGGCGAGGTTCACGTGCATTTCGGGCTGTCGCAGGTGCCGGGACTCTCGGACACGCTGATGGGCACGGACATCGACTCCGTGGTGATCCGCGAGGTGCTGCCGGGCCTGGATGTGCTGACCCGCGGCAGCTTGCCGCCCGATCCGGCGGAGCTGCTGATGAGCGATCGCTTCCACGCCACGCTGGACCTGTTCAAGCAACGCTACGACATGGTCATCATCGACACGCCGCCCGTGCTTGCGGTCACGGATGCCACGCTGATCGGGCGGCATGCGGGCACGACCTTGCTGGTGGTGCGCCACGGCCGGCATTCCGCGGCTGAGGTCACCGAGACCGCGCGGCGCCTGACCAACGGTGGCGTGACGCTGCATGGTGTGCTGCTGACCGACGTCCCCAAGCCGCCCCTGCTTCTGCGTACAGGCTACACCGAGTACTACGGCTACGAAGGACGGGTGAAGTAGGGCCGCGGGGGGCCGCTTACTCGACATCCATACCAAGCATTACCAACGCAAGGCGGGAGAACGACAATGACGCGCAAGGTTGCTCTGATCACTGGTGTTACCGGGCAGGACGGTTCCTATCTGGCTGAGTTGCTGCTCGAAAAGGGATACGACGTGCACGGCATCAAGCGCCGCACCTCCCTGTTCAATACGGACCGCATCGATCACCTTTACCGCGAGCGGCACGATCCCGACCGGCACTTCTTCTTGCACCACGGTGACCTGACGGACGCCACCAGCATGCTGCGCGTCATCCAGCAGGTGATGCCCGACGAGATCTACAACCTGGCGGCCCAGAGCCATGTGGCCGTCTCGTTCGAGGAGCCCGAGTACACGGCCAATGCCGACGGCCTTGGCACGCTGCGCATCCTGGAGGCGATCCGCATCCTCGGGCTGCAGAAAAAGACGCGCTTCTACCAGGCTTCCACCTCCGAGCTGTACGGGCTGGTGCAGGAGATCCCGCAGAAGGAGACCACGCCGTTCTATCCGCGCAGCCCATACGCGGTGGCCAAGCTCTATGCCTACTGGATCACGGTCAACTATCGCGAGGCCTACGGCATGTACGCCTGCAACGGCATCCTCTTCAATCATGAGTCTCCGGTGCGCGGCGAGACCTTCGTCACCCGCAAGATCACGCGGGCGATCTCGCGCATCGCGGTCGGGCTGCAGGACGAGTTCTACCTGGGCAACCTGTCCGCGCTGCGTGACTGGGGCCATGCGCGCGACTATGTGGAGATGCAATGGCTGATGCTGCAGCAGGACCAGCCGGAGGACTTCGTGATCGCCAGCGGCGAGCAGTACAGCGTGCGCGAGTTCGTCCAGTGCGCCGCTGCCGAGCTCGGTGTCACCGTGCGATTCGAGGGTAGCGGCGTGGATGAGGTCGGGATCGTGGAGTCGGTCAAGGGCAAGGAAACCAAGCTCACCCCGGGCAAGGTGATCGTGCGCGTGGATCCGGCGTACTTCCGGCCTACCGAGGTGGAGACCTTGCTGGGCGACCCGTCCAAGGCCCACGCCAAGCTGGGTTGGGCGCCGCGAACGCCGTTCTCCAGGCTGGTCAAGGAGATGGTCCGCGCCGACTTCCAGATTGCCCGGCGCGATGCGCTGGTGACGCTGGCCGGCTTCCAGGCGCTGGAACACCACGAGTAATCACCATGGACAAGAACACAGTTTTCTTTATCGCAGGCCACAACGGCATGGTGGGCTCCGCGCTGGTGCGGCGGCTGCGGGCCGATGGCTACCGCAACCTGGTGACGCGGGACCGCGCCGAGCTGGACCTGACGGACCAGGGCGCGGTGCACCGCTTTTTTGCCGACGAGGGCATCGAGGTGGTGCTGCTGGCCGCGGCGCGCGTCGGCGGCATCCTTGCCAATGCCACGCGCCCGGCCAGCTTCCTGTACGAGAACCTGGTCATCGAGACCAACGTGATCCACGCCGCGTACCAGGCGGGCGTGGGGCGGCTGGTGTTCTTTGGTTCGTCCTGCATCTATCCACGCGACTGCGCGCAGCCCATCCGCGAGGAGTACCTGCTGACGGGCGCGCTGGAGCCCACCAACGAGGCCTACGCGATCGCCAAGATCGCCGGGCTGAAACTCTGCGAGGCCTACAACCGGCAGTTCGGCACCCGCTATCTCTCGGTGATGCCGACCAACCTGTACGGCCCCAACGACAACTACGACCTCGCCACCAGCCACGTGCTGCCGGCGCTGATCAGCAAGGCCTGCACGGCAACCCGGCAAGGCGCCCCGAGCGTGACCATCTGGGGCACCGGCAAGCCGCGCCGCGAGTTCCTGCATGTGGATGACCTCGCGTCGGCCACGCTGTTCCTGCTGGAGCGCGAGGTGCCGCATGGCGTATTCAACGTCGGCACGGGCCGGGACCTGTCGATCCGCGAGCTGGCGCAGCGGATCTGCCGCATCGCCGGCTTCGAGGGCGAACTCGTGTTCGATACCTCCAAGCCGGACGGCACGCCTTGCAAGCTGCTTGATGTTTCGAAACTGGGGCAGATCGGCTGGCGGCCTGCGATCGGCCTTGATGAAGGGATTTCCGCCATCTACCAGGAGTATGCGCAGCGCATGGAAGAGGGGTTGCCCAGGGTCGGGCAGGCAGGGGCAACGGCGCTCTGCGGTGCCGTTATCGAGTGACCGCAAACAGGAGATAACAATGTCAGGCTCAGTCACGATATTCCACAACGTAGTCTGGTCGCGCCACAAGGGCGCGGTGTTCTCGGCGTTGCACAGCCAGTCGGCGGCAAGCTCGATCCATTACGACATGGTGCAGATCGCGGAGACGGAGCACTTCCGGCTCGGCTTCTCGGACGTCGATTACTCGTATCACAACTATCCCATGCACCAGCTGTACGCCGGCTGCTATGAAGATGTGCCGCGCTGGAAGATGACCGCGCGCCTGACCTGGGAAGTGCTCAAGGCCAAGGGCGAGCTGGTGGTGCTGCCGGGCTACCACCGTCCCGAATACTGGGCGATGCTGCTGGCCTGCATCGTCACCGGCAAGCGGCGCGCGGTGTTTTGCGACTCCACCGGGCGGGACCGGCCGCGGCGCATGCTGACCTCCATTCCCAAGCGCGTGTTCTTCTCGCTGTGCCACGGCTACTTCGGCTTTGGCGAGCGCAGCCGCGAGTACCTGATGTCGCTCGGCGCCAAGCCGGAGCGGATCTTCACGCCCTGCCAGGCGGCCGCCATGCCAGCCACCTACAAGCCCGAGCAAGCCCTGCAGGAGCGCCTGAAGCATCGTGCCGACGGTGCGCCCGTGTTCCTGTATGTGGGCCGCCTGTCGGAAGAAAAGGGGCTGGACACGCTGCTGGAAGCCTTCGCTGGCCTGCACAAGACGATGCCGTCGGCAACGCTGCGGCTGGTCGGCACCGGGCCGATGGCAGGCACCCTGCGCCAGATGGCGGCCGAGCTCGGCCTTGAGGCCGCGGTATGCCAGGTCGGCAGCCTGCAGGACGAAGGCCTGTCCAGGGAGTACTACCGGGCAGCCTGCATGGTCTTGCCCAGCCATAGCGAGCCGTGGGGCCTGGTGGTCAACGAGGCGCTGGCCCATGGCTGCCCGGCCGTGGTCAGCGAGAACTGCGGCTGCGTGCCGGAGCTGGTGCTCGAGGGCGAGACCGGGTTTGCGGTGCCGGCGCGCAGCACCGCTGCGCTGCAGTCCGGCATGACCCGCGCGCTGGCAGCGTTCGCGGATACCCAGGCCAGCGCGGAGCGTTGCCTGTCCGTGATCCGGCGCTTCGATCCGGCGAATGCCGCGTCGAACATCGCGCGCGGCTGCGCCGCGATGCTCAGCGAGCCGCAAGTGCATCAGCGAACGGGCGTGCAGACCTAAGCCAGGACCCAGTACCCGGTACCCAGGCCGCCTTCTTCCTGCCGTGTGTCTTGATCTTGCGATGGCCTTTGCGGCCATTGCAGGCAGGGTTGCGCGCGTTCGCCGCATGCGCGGCGTTCCCCGGTCGGCCGGCTGGCCGGGAGGAAGGCGTCAAGTTGCCGGAGTGACACACGCAGAACCGAATGGAGCGTCCCGTGAGAATCCTGATCTGCGGACAGAACTATGCGCCGGAGCTGACCGGAATCGGCAAATACACCGCCGAGATGGCCGAAGCGCTGGCCGCCAGCGGGCATGAGGTCCGCGTGGTCTGCGCGCCCCCTTACTACCCCGGCTGGCGCGTGGGCGAGGGATACTCCGCCTGGCGCTACACCCGCGAGCTGCGCGGCGGCGTCCAGGTGCATCGCGCGCCGTTGTGGGTGCCCGCGCGCCCGACCGGCGTCACGCGCCTGCTGCACCTCGCCAGCTTCGCGCTTGGCGCGCTGCCGTCCTTGCTCAGGCAGGTGCCATGGCGCCCGGATGCCGTGATGGCGATCGCGCCCAGCCTGATGAGCGTGCCCGCCACATGGGTGGTGGCGCGCCTGGCCGGCGCCAGGACCTGGCTCCACGTGCAGGACTACGAAGTCGATGCGGCTTTTGAGCTGGGCATGCTCAAGGGCGCAAGGCTGCGGCGCGCGGCGCTTGCCATGGAGCGCCTCGTGATGCGCCGCTTCGACGTGGTGTCCACCATCTCGGAGAAGATGGCCGAGCATGCGGTGCGCAAGGGCGTGGCCAGCACGCGCGTGTTCCGCCTGCCCAACTGGGTGGACACCACCGCCATCCATCCGCTTGAGCGGCCCAGCACCTATCGCGAGGAGCTCGGCATCCCGCCGGACCAGAAGGTCGTGCTCTATGCGGGCAACATGGGCGAGAAGCAAGGCCTGGACATCCTGGTGTGCGCGGTTGCCGCACTGGCCGGCAATGCCGGCATCACCTTTGTCTTCTGCGGCAACGGCCCGGCCAGGGCGATGCTGGAAACCCACTGCGCCGGGCTGGACAACTGCCGCTTCCTGCCGCTGCAGCCGGTCGACCGGCTCAATGAGCTGTTGAACCTGGCGGACATCCACGTACTGCCCCAGCGCGGCGATGCGGCCGACCTGGTCATGCCCTCCAAGCTGACCGGCATGTTTGCCAGCGGCCGCGCCATCGTCGCCATGGCGCTGCCGGGGACCGAGCTGTTCGCGGCGGTGTCGCCGCGCGGGGTCGCGGTGCCCCCGGACGACGTCGAGGCCCTGGCAGGCGCCATCAAGCGGCTCGCGGCGTCGCCCGCGCTGCGCGCGGAGCTGGGGGCCACGGCGCGCGGCTACGCCGAGGCCACGCTGTCCGCGGCCGCCGTGCTGTCCCGCTTCGACGCCAGGCTGCGTGCCTTGTGCGGCGAAGGCGCGGCCCGGCCGGCGGCGGGGGAGCCTCGCGTTGGGGACGAACTCCCGGCCAACGTACTGCAGCCGGAGAAGGTGGAGTAGGTGCGGTAGTTGCGGTAAGCGGCGTAGGCCGGGCGTCGCGCACGCAACAACAAGAAGGCAGGCGCAGAACCGAGTGCAAGAAAGGACAGGGGAGGTGAGGCATGTCAGCGACACAACCAGGAGCGGCGCCAGCACAAGGCCGGGCGGCGGCGCGGCCTCGCGGCACGGCCGCCGCAAGCCACGCCGTGGCGACATTGCCCGCGCTCACCAGCATCCGCTTCCTGGCGGCCTTGACCGTGGTGCTCTGCCATTTCACCGAGATCGGCGTGCTCAACGGCCCGGTGTGGTTCCTGCAGGTGGCGGACGGCGGTCGGCCGGCCGTGTCGCTGTTTTTCGTGTTGTCCGGCTTTGTGCTGACCTTCACCTACCGGGACAAGATCGGCCTGCCAGGCGGCGCCACCGCGTTCTATGCCGCGCGCTTCGCCAGGATCTACCCGGTGCTGGTGCTGTCGCTGCTGTTGTCGCTGCCGGTGACGGTGTGGCTCCTGCATACGGGCGACAGCACGCTGCTGCGCGAGTGGTATGGGCTCAAAGGGGCGTACGTCGCGATGCTGGCGGTGAGCCTCGTGGCCCAGTTGCTGGCGCTGACCGCGTGGCTGCCATTCTCGGCGCTCAACCAGCCCTGGAACGGACCCGCCTGGAGCATCTCCTGCGAGGCGTTCTTCTACGCCTTGTTTCCGTTGCTGCTGCGCTGGCTGGAAAAGCGCGGCAGCGGTGCGCTGGCGCTGTTGTGCCTGGCGCTGTGGCTGTTGCAAGGTGCCTGGATCGCGTTGCTGCTGGCGGTGCTGCCGCCGTCCAGGCATGGCTTCCTGGTGGCGCAGTTTCCGCTGACCCACCTCTTCGAGTTCGTGCTTGGTGTCTGCGCTGGTATTGCCTACGCGCGGCTGCGTGGCGCTGGCGGCAGCCGGCACACGCTCGGCATGGGGCTGGTGGCGGTGGCGGTTTGCGCGGTCGGCACGCTGGCGGTGCTGCGCCCGCTCAGTCCTGCCTTCTACCTGCAGGCGCCGTTCTTTGGCGCGCTGATCCTTGGCCTTGCCTTGCTGGAGCGGCCGGTGGCAGGCGTGCTGCACCGGCGCTGGCTGGTGTCGCTTGGCGAAGCCAGCTTCGCGCTTTACCTGATTCACGTACCGCTGGCGCGCATGGCTTACCTGGCCGGCTGGCGCCAGCAGGCCGGCTGGCTGGCGGTGGCGCTGGCCATCTTGCTGAGCCTGGCCATTTACCGCTATGTCGAGGAACCGATGCGCCGGCAGTTGCGGCGCCGGCTGGCGCGCCCGCGCTTAGTGTTGCCCGTAGTGCCGCCTGCAGTGCCGCCCGTAGTGCCGCCTGTGGTGCCGCCCGCATCGGCGGCCCAGGCACCGGCCGTGCCGGTGCCAGCCGCCAACGGATGAAGGAGGGCCCGCCATGCGCAACCGCTTCGCGACCCTCTGGATATGGCTGATGCTATGCCCGCTGGCAGTGGATTTCAAAAGCGTCGATGAAAACGGCAGCCGCCTGACGCAGATCCTGCTGACCCTGCCAGTGATCGCGGCGGGCATTGCCCTGGCCTTGATCGCGCCGCGCTTTGTCACGCGCACCCGGCTGAGCTCGGTGGTCATGGCCGCGTTGCTGCTGACCGTGCCGGGCAGCATCGTCCCGCAGTGGGTCCAGGGCAACGATGTCGGCAATTACCTGCGCGTGCTGTTGCCGTTCATGCTGTTGCTGATCGGCTACCTGGCCGCGCGCCATCCGTGGCCGCAAGCGCGCCTGACGCAGATCGAGTCGGCGATGTTCGCCGCCATGGTGACGTCGCTGCTGTTCAGCTTTGCCTACGGCATGGCGGTGGGGGGCGGGCTGGAGACGGTGCGCTTTCGCATTGTCTCGGTGGTCTTCCTGGCGACGCAGGGCGTGCTGCTGCACGAGTTCGTCATTGCCAGGCGCGTGACCAGGTTCACCGTGCTGCTGTTCATCGGCACCGTGGCCATCGAGATGCTCAGCGTCACGCGCAGCTTGCTGGTCGGCACGGCGTTGCTGTTCTGCTTTGCCACGTGGCTGAGCGCGGCGTCGCTGCGCCATCTGCTCAAGGCCGTGCTGCGCGCGGTCGTCATCACGACGGTGCTGGTAGGTGGCACCGCGTTGATTGGCTCGGAGCTGTTTCCGAGCGTCGCCGCGCACTGGACCCAGCGGATTGCGGCGGGCAAGGCAACCGCTTCCGGCATCGACCCGACCACCGCCACCCGGCTCGCCGAGCTCAAGGACCAGTATGACCAGGTCACCTCGAACACGACGTCGCTCATGGTCGGCAAAGGCTACGGGCATTTCTATCGTTACTCGCCCGCTTACCTGAAGGCGCTCTCCGGGCAGATGAGCGAGAAAGAGTTCTATGCCATCAACGAGTGGACGGCGGGGCATAACTTCTGGGTTTACCAGTTGTTCGCGGGCGGCTTGCTGTTCGGCATCGCGTTTCCCGCCATCGTGCTGTTCTCGCTCTATCGCGGCAGCATGGCCTATCGCCACTGGCGGCGCGTGGCGCCGAACGCGCCCAACCTGGCCGTGATGGGCCGCGCCTTGCTGGTGCTGGCGGCGCTGCCGGCCACGTCGATCGGTGGCAATCCGCTGGGCCCGCGCTTCTCCGGCGTGGTGTACGGCGTGGCGCTGGGCCTGCTGGTGGCCACGCATGCGCAACTGGCCCGCTCGACGGCCGCGAAGCTCGCCGCGCAGGGCGCGGCGGCGGCCGAACGCGCGCGCCAGGCGCGACAGGCAAAAGAGGGCTGGCCCAGGCGAGGCCCGCTGGCGGGGGCGCCCGCGCTCAGGCCCGGGCTCCATGCGCCGATGCTGACAACGATAGCCCGCGCGCCGGCTGCCAACGCGGTGGGTGATGACCAGCCAGAGCGCGCGCCCAAGCGTCTGCGATTTGCCCCGCAAGGAGTCGACTGATGAACATCCTTCACCTGCTTTCATCGATCGATCCCAGGCTGGGCGGACCGGTGGAATGCGTGCGCCAGGGCAGCGCCCAGCTTATTGCGCAGGGCCATCGCGTGGAGGTGCTGTCGCTCGATCCGCCGGATGCGCCCTACCTGGCCGATTTCCCCTTGCCTTTGCACGTGCTGGGGCCCGCGCGCGGCTACTACCACTACTCGCCGCGGCTGGTGCCCTGGCTGCGCGAGCATGCGCAGGAGTTCGACGCGGTCATCGTCAACGGCCTGTGGCAATACCATGGCTTTGGCGCATGGCGCGCGCTGCGCAAGCTGCAGGTGCCGTACTACGTCTACCCGCACGGCATGCTCGATCCCTGGTTCAAGCGTGCCTACCCGCGCAAGCACCTGAAGAAGTGGCTCTACTGGCCGTGGGCCGAGTACCGCGTACTGCGCGATGCGCGGGCCGTGTTGTTTACCGCCGAGGAAGAGCGGCGCCTGGCCAGCCAGTCCTTCTGGCTGTACCGCGCCAGGGAGTCGGTGGTGAGCCTTGGCACGCAGTCGCCGCCCCCGGAGCACGACGCCGGCGGCGTGGCGTTGCGCGAGCGCTTCCTGGCGGCTTACCCCGAGCTGCGCGGCAAGCGCATCGTCCTGTTTCTTGGCCGCGTGCACGAGAAGAAAGGCTGCGACCTGCTGATCGACGCCTTTGCCCGCGTGGCGGCGCTGGACCCGCAGGCGCAGCTCGTGATCGCGGGCCCCGATAGCGCGGGATGGGTGCCGCGGCTGCAGTCGCAGGCCGCGGCGCGTGGCATTGGCGCACGCGTGAGCTGGCCCGGCATGTTGCACGCAGAGATGAAGTGGGGCGCGTTCTATGCCAGCGATGTGTTCGCGCTGCCATCGCACCAGGAGAATTTCGGCATCGCGGTGGCCGAGGCGCTGGGGTGCGCCGTGCCCGCGCTGATCTCCGACAAGGTCAACATCTGGCGCGAGATCGAGCGTGACGGCGCGGGCCTGGCCGCGCCCGACACGGTTGAGGGATGCGAGGCGCTGCTGCGGCGCTGGCTCTCGATGGACGACGCCCGGCGCGCGCAGATGCGCGCCTGCGCCAAGGCAACGTTCAACCGGCGCTTCACCGTGGAGAGCATGGCTCGCGACCTGCTGCGCGTGCTGCAGTCGGGCGAGCCGGCGCAGGCCGTGATGGAGCCCGAGTGGCTGGGCCGCGATGCCTGATGCGCGATGCGCGAGGCGTCCGGCAACGCACGCGCTTGGCCGCGGTTAGCGCAATGTTGGCGCACGCGAGCGAGGGCGCCGTACGAAGATGGAAGCGCGAAGGGTAGCGGAAATCCGTCTTGAAACCGGCCAGCAGGGGGAGCAGCAGATGTTTATCGACACCAGAAAGCTCGAAGAGGACACCGTCGTGCATACCACCGTCTGCATCATTGGTGCCGGGGTGGCTGGCATCACGCTGGCGCTGGAGATGCAGCGGCTTGGCATCGATGCCTGCTTGCTGGAGAGTGGCGGCTACAAGGCCGACGACGACACGCGTGACCTCTATCGCGGCGAGAACATCGGGCTGCCCTATACCTTCGCCGACGGCAGCCGCAGCCGCTTTCTCGGCGGCAGCAGCAATTGCTGGGGCGGCTGGTGCCGCCCGCTGGACCCGTGGGACCTGGAAAAGCGCAGCTGGGTGGCGCACAGCGGCTGGCCGTTCGGGCTCGATGAGCTCACCCCATACTACGAACGCACCCATGCGCTGCTCAAGCTCGGGCCCAACAACTTCGATCCCGCTTACTGGGAGGCTGCCATCCGCCGTCCCGACGTGCGGCGCCTGCCGCTGATCGGCGAGCATATCCGCGACACGATCTCGCAGTTCAGCCCGCCGGCCCGCTTTGGCAAGCTGTACCGCGAGCCGCTGGAACAGTCGCATCGCGTCAAGGTGTATCTCTACGCCAACGTGGTCGACATCGGCACCAATGCTGACGCCACGTCGGTGACGGCGGTCTCGGTCGCCACGCTCAGCGGGCGGCACATCAAGGTGGCGGCGCGCTTGTTCGTGCTGGCCACGGGCGGCATCGAAAACGCGCGCCTGCTGCTCGCATCGAACAAGGTGCAGCCTGCCGGCCTGGGCAATGGCGCGGACCTGGTGGGTCGCTATTTCATGGACCATCCGCGGCTGATGTCAGGCAGTGTCCGCTTCAACAAGGGATGGGCGCGCAACAAGCTCTACGACATCAAGTACCACTACCAGAACGCGGCGGTGAGTGCCAACGGCACCTATGTCTCCTCGCAGCTCGCGCTCAAGCCCGCCGTGCTGGAGCGCGAACGCCTGCTCAATGCGCGGGTGTGGTTCTTCTCGATGTTCTACGGCGAAGGCAGCAAAGGCGCGCAGGCGCTGTTCCGCACCAAGCAGGCACTGTTGAAGAAGGACCAGCCAGGCCATAGCCTCACCCGGGACCTGCTGACCATGGCCGCGCATCCGGTCGACACCGTGGGCTTCGGGCTGACGCGGCTGATGCAGCCGCGCTCGCTGATCACCGACGTCAAGATGCAGGCTATCGTGGAGGCCGATCCCGATCCGGACAGCCGGGTGACGCTGTCCGAACACCGCGACCGGCTCGGCGTGCCGCGCGTGCGCGTGCACTGGCGCGTGGGCAGCCTGGTGCAGCGTACCTTCGACCGCACCTTTGCGCTGCTGGCGCAGGAGCTGCAAAGCAGCGGCGTGGCGCAAGTCGCGCTGGATCCACCCGTGGAGGGCCAGCCCTGGCCGGCCGAGCTCGAAGGTACCTGGCACCACATGGGCACCACACGCATGCATGATTCGCCAACAATGGGAGTGGTGGACCGCAATAGCCGCGTCCACGGCATCTCGAATCTCTACGTGGCCGGCAGTTCGGTGTTCCCGACCGTTGGCGCGAATTTCCCCACCATCACCATTGCTGCGCTGGCATTGCGCCTGGGCGGGCACATCGCACGGGAGCTCGGCATGCCGTGCGCGACTTACGCGAGCGACGGCACGCCGCAGCGCAAGGCGCCTGCACGCGAGCCGGAGCAAGCGATGACGCTGGCGGGCGCGGCGCAGGGCTTGATGCCCTTGCGGGAGGAGTGACTTCGGGGCGGCTACGCCTTGGCGCCGGCGTGCCTGCGCCACTGTGGCCCAACGTACATAAAGACCAGGTATTGGCGCGAATCTTGCGGCTATCCGGGGGCGGAACCCCGGATAGATCGTTGCAGGCACAGCGCCCTCAAACGACTTGAATATGGTTCACGACAAGGAGGCGCTGCCATGGCAACCAGGATCTTTCCCGCTCTTGCATTCGTCGGCGTGCTTGGCGGATGCGCGTGGGCGCCGGGCCCTGCGCTGGACTCGAGTCGCCTGCATGACGACATCGGCGCCAAGACTGGTACGCAAGCTTTCCCGGTGCAGCTGATCGACGCGGCGGTGATTTCCCGCCAGATCGACGCGGTCGCCACGACCAACAGCCAGGTGACGCCCGCCACGGGCGCGGACCTTGCCCAGAGCATCGCGAAGTACGAGTACCGCATCGGCCCGCAGGACCTGCTGGGCGTCACGGTGCTGTACAACCCGCAGCTAAGCTCCAGCGCGGCGAACATGCCGCCCGCGCCGATCGCGCCCGGCGCCGACGGCGCGCAGCAGCAGGCGCCGCTGGAGCAGAACGGGTTTCGCGTCGGCGCCAATGGCGAGGTCTACTATCCGCCCGTGGGCATGCTGCGGGTTGGCGGAAAGACCGTGGAGCAGGTGCGCAGCATGATCTCCACGGCGCTGTCCAAGGAGATCCGGGACCCACGGGTCGACGTGCGCGTGGTGTCGTACCGCAACAGCCGGATCGACGTCACGGGGTTGGTGAAGAACCCCGGATCGCTGCAGGTCACCGATGTGCCGCTCTCGATGATCAACGCCATTGCGCGCACGGGCGGCACCTTGCCCGACGCTGACGTGCAGAAGGTCAGGCTGACGCGCGGCGACAAGGTCTACGAACTGGATCTCGACACGCTGACCGAGCGGCGCAATGGCGTTGGCGATTTCCTCTTGCAGGGCGGCGACATCATCAATGTGCCCGACCGGCTCTCCAGCCGGATCTTCGTGATGGGCGAAGTGGTCAAGCCGACCTCGCTGCTGATGAACAAGGGCCGCCTCACGCTGGCCGACGCGCTCGCCGGCGTCAACAGCATCGACATCCGCGCTGCCGACCCGCGCCAGGTCTTCGTGATCCGCGGCGCGCGCGAGAACCCGACGCAGCCGGCCGTGTACCGGCTTGACATGACACAGGTGGATGCTTTGCTGCTGTCGACGCAGTTCCGCATGGAGCCGCTCGACGTGGTGTATGTGGGCACGTCGGATGCCGTGCGCTTTAACCGGGTGCTCGAGCAGATCACGCCGACCATCCAGACCCTGTTCTTCACCAAGCAACTGGGCAAATAAACCAGGGCTGGCGGGGCAGGCAGTTGGGCAGTTGGGGTCTTGCAGGGGGAACACGTGATGCACAGCCAGCGATTAGCGCCGGACCTCAATCACCTCCTGCGCGGCTTGCCGCGCGATGACTGGGAGGCCATCTCCAACCACCTCGAACTGGTGCGCCTGCGCCCCGGGCAACTGCTGACCGATTGCGGGCAGCATACCAATCATGTGTATTTCCCGACCACGGCGGTCGTCTCCATGCTGTCCTTCCTGGAGGACTCCACCACCGTCGAGATTGCCACGGCAGGCAACGAGGGCATGGTCGGCATCCCGGTGGTGACGGGGGGCAATGCCATGCCCTACCGGCTGGAGGTGCACACGCCCGGGTTCGGCTACCGGCTCGCGGCGAACAAGCTGCGGCAAGAACTGCTGCGCTCGCCGGCAATCCTGCGGCTGACGCTGCTGTACGTGCAGGCGTTGCTCACGCAGATCGCGCAGACCGCGGTGTGCAACCGCTATCACTCGCTAAACCAGCAGGTTTGCCGCTGGCTGCTGCTCGCCGTCGACCGGCTTTGCTCGAACGAGATCGCCATCACCCAGCAGGTCATCGCCACCAAGCTGGGCGTGCGCCGCGAGGGCGTGACCGAGGCCGCCAGGAAACTGGCAGATCTCGGGTTGATCCACTACAGCCGCGGCCACATCACGGTGATCGACCGGGTCCGGCTGGAGCTGCATGCCTGCGAGTGCTACGGCCTCGTCAGGCGCGAATACGGGCGCTTGTTGTACACCGGCGATAACGGGCCGGCCTTGCCGGAACGGGTGGGACACGCCCGCGCGCTGGCTGTGTGCGCGCATCACGCGCACTGAGCGCATGAAGGGCATGGAGTGCATGGAGTGCATGGAGTGCATGCGGGGGAACTGAGCGTGATTACCTTTACCGAAGTGGGCTTGTCTGCGGCATCCCGGCAGCCGGGTTCCCGCGTGCGCTGGGACACGGCCCGGGCACTGCTTGACCATGCCGGCTGGATCCTCGCCGCCACGCTGTTCGGCGCGCTGTGCGGCGCGCTGTATGCGTGGTCGCTGCCTGCCATGTACCAGGCCGATGTATTGGTGCGCCCGGAGTCTGCCAGGCGGCTTGCGCCGGCCAACGCGGGGCAGCCAGCCGACGCACTGCGGCCGGACGCGATGACCAGCCGCGCGGTGCTGGCGCCCGTGGTGCGGGAAACCCGGCTCGATATCGTCGCGGCCCCGCGCACGGTGCCCGTGGCCGGCACGCTATGGGCGCGGTTCGCCGGTGGTGCACTGGCCAGTGCGCTTTCCACGCCGCTAGCTGCACCGCTGGAGAGCCTGTCCGCCTACGCCTGGGGTGGTGAGCGGATCGACCTGATCGCCCTCAACGTGCCCGACGCGCTGCTCAACCAGCCATTGACGCTGGTGGCGCTGGGCGACCAGCGCTTTCGCCTGCTGGGCGAGGACGGTGCGGTGCTGCTGACGGGCAAGGTCGGCGACATCGCGCGGGGCAATGGCGTTTCGCTCAAGCTGGCGCAGCTCACCGCGCGCGCGGGAACCGAGTTCGTGGTGATGCGCCGCGATGCCGTCACGGCTGTCGAGCTGCTGGCGCGCGGACTCAGGCTGGAGGCGCAGCGTGGCACGGCCACGGCAACCGGGCCGAATGGCGCAGAGGCGGGCGGCGCGGCTGGCGCGGCCGCGGGTGCAGCCGCCGACGCGGTGCGCATCGTCTGGCGCGACGCCGACCGGGAGCATGCCGCGGCCGTGGTCAATGCCGTGGCGCGCTCGATTGTCGATACGCAGGTTGGCCATCGGCGCGAGCAGGACAACCAGCAGCTGGATTTCGTCTCCAGCGAGCTGCCGCGCGTGAAGGCCGAGCTGGAGGCCGCCGAGGCGGCCCTGGCCCGGTACCGCGCGCGCGCCGGGTCATTGCAGCCTTCCCAGGAATCCCAGTCCTATCTCAGCGGCAGCATCGAGTACCAGCGGCAGATCTCCGGGCTGCGGCTCGAGCGCGCGCGCCTGCTGCGCAACTACATGCCGCAGAGCCAGGAAGTGCGCGCGATCGACGAGCAGATCGAGCAGCTGCGCGGCGACAGGCGCAGCATGGATAGCCGGCGCCAAGGGCTGTCCGAGGCGGAGCGGGAGTCGGGGGCGCTCAGCCGCGACGTGAAGGTGGCCGAGGACATGTACATGTCCTTGCGCCGGCAGGCACAGCTGCTGTCGCTGGCGCAGTCCGACCAGAGCAGCGATGTGCGGCTCGTGGACCTTGCGGTGGCGCCTGCGCTGCCGGTCGGACCGAATCGGGCGCTGGCGACGGGCCTGGCGGCGCTGCTGGGCCTGTTGGCCGGCTCCGGGCTGGCAGTACTCAAGAGCCGCGCGTCCCGGGGCATGCAGAGTGCGGCCGCGATCGAAGGGAGCCTGGCGCTGCCGATGGTGGGCGAGGTCGTGTTCAGCCCCGAGCAGCTTGAGCTGGAGCGCAAGAGCCTGGCGCAGCCGCGGCCCTTGCGCGCACCGGTCTTGTCCGTGTGCGAGCCGGGCCAGACGGTACGGCTCGCACGCGGCACGGACGACGCGGCGCGGGCGAGCCTGCGCCACTGCGTGTCCACCGCTTCGGTGCACCCCGGCGCGGCGTGTGAAGACACGGTGCTGCACGACCGGTACCTGCTCGCGCGGCAGTATCCGCATGCCCCGGCCGTTGAGGGGCTGCGCACCTTGCGCGCGTCGCTGCACTTCGCCATGGACGGCGCTGCCAACCACATCGTGGCCATCACCAGCGCCTGCGTAGGCGCGGGCAAGACCTTTGGCGCGGTCAACCTGGCCGTGCTGGCGGCGCAGGCCGGCATGCGCGTGCTGGTGGTCGACGCCGACCTGCGCCGTGCCCGCGTGGCCGGGCAGTTCGGCCTGGAGGGCACGCTGGGGCTGGCCGACCTGCTGGGCGGGGCCCTCACGCTGCATGATGCGATCCAGCCCACCGCTGTCGGCGGGCTGTGGCTGCTCTCGGCCGGCACGCGGCCGGCGAATCCATCCGAGCTGCTGATGCTGCCCGCCCTGCGCGAGGTGCTGCTCACCTGCGCCGCGGGCTTTGACC
Organism: Cupriavidus sp. MPR-AND1C; assembly: GCF_058809705.1. Classification (NCBI taxonomy): domain Bacteria; kingdom Pseudomonadati; phylum Pseudomonadota; class Betaproteobacteria; order Burkholderiales; family Burkholderiaceae; genus Cupriavidus; species Cupriavidus sp. MPR-AND1C. The sequence continues at coordinate 154,913 of NZ_JBXASU010000001.1, forward strand.
TGGTCCTCGTGGATACGCCCCCCATCCTCGCGGTGGCCGACGCCGCGCTGGTCAGCCGCGTTGCCGGCGCCACGCTGCTGTTCGTGCGTGCCGGCAACACTCCGCAGGAGAAGGTGGCGGAGGCGCTCAAATACCTGGACCGGGCCCACGCCAACGTGATCGGCGGCGTGCTCAATGGCGTGCAGGTGCGCCGGAGCAACCGGGAGCGCTGCGCCGAGACCAGCGACTACCTGCGCGCGAGCGCGCCGGAGGATGGCACGGTGCCGGCCTGGCGCATCGGCTGACTCGCCTTCTTCGCCTTTTGCCTGCGTAGCGGCCATGGGCGCCGCCGCGTGCCTGCCATCTTCTCCACCCTTTATCGACCAGAACGGCCTTATGAGAAGCACGAACGGCAGGCACCTGCCCGCGCTGTCCCACCTGGTGGCGCTGGAAGCTACCGTCAGGCTAGCCAGTGTGACCGGCGCGGCCGACGAGCTATGCCTGACGCAGAGCGCGGTCAGCAAGCAGCTGACCGAGCTCGAAGCGTACCTCGGCGTGCCCATGCTGACCCGCCGCAAGGGCGCGGTCTCGCCCACCCAGGCGGGCGAGCAATACCTGCGCACGGTCCGCAAGGTGATTGCCGAACTGGAGGAAGCCACGCTGGAGGTGCTGACAAGCAGGGGCAGCGGTGGCCGGCTCGATCTGCGAGTGCCGGTTTCGCTAGGCAATATCTGGTTGCTGCCGAGGCTGGCGGGGTTTGCCAAGGCCTATCCCCGGATCCAGGTCAACGTCACCGCCAAGGCGGGCACGGTGGATCTGCGTGCGTCCGGCCTGGACGGCGCGATCCAGGTTTGCACGAGCCCGCCCGACGGGCATGTCGGGGTCAAGGTGATGCCACTGGCCTTGTTTCCGGTGTGCGTGCCCGAACTGCTGGCGCAGGCGCAGTCCGCCCAGGCTGCGCTGGAGCACCTGCCGCTGCTGCACCAGGCGGAGGCGCTGGAGGCGTGGGCGGGCTACTTCGATGTGATCGGCATGGCGGCGCGCAGGGCCCTGCGCGGGCCGCGCTATGCCTCGCTGGCCATGGGGTTGCAGGCGGCGCTCAGCGGCATGGGGATCGCCCTGCTGCCCGACTACGTGGTGAGGGAGGACCTGAAGGCGGGGCGGCTGGTGCGGTTGCTGGACGCCACTTATGTCTCGCCCAAGTCCTATTACTTTGTTTGCCTCGAGGACAAGTGGCATAGCCCGTTGGTCGGCGTCTTCCTTGCCTGGCTGCTGGCGGAGGTGGCTGCGGATGCGCCCCCCTGCCTGCCACCGGAGACGCCGCCCGAGACGCCGCCCGAGATGCCGCCCCGGGCGCCAGCCGGGAATGAATAGGCCGCCCGTCTCACCTTACCAGAAGCAGATCTCTATTGCGCCGGGCGCTTGTTGCGCCGCCGTGGCGCCAGCTTGCGGGGCTGGCCGAGCAGGCCGATGGAGACGGCGTAGCTGTAGAGATCCAGGTCGCCGCGCAGCCCGAGCTTGCGCATGGCGGACACCTTCTGGGTGCTGATGGTCTTGACGCTGCGCCCGAGACTCAACCCGATCTGGCTCACGGACATGCCCGACAGGTAGAGCCGGATCACGTCGGTCTCGCGCGGGCTGAGCGCGCTGAGCCGGGAGCGCACGTTCACGTCCGGTCCGGTGCTGTCCAGCAGTTGCACGATCGTCGGCGACAGGTAGCGCACGCCGTCGAGCACCTGCGACAGGCCGATCGCGATATGCGAGGCATCGTCCAGCTTGCTGACCACCGACAAGCGCTCGAACCGGACCAGCCTGCCGATGTGCGTGGGGTTTTCCAGCATGGTGACCACCAGGATCGACAGCGCGGGATAGCGCTGCCGCACAAACTCGATCATGTGCAGGCCGTCTCCATGCACGCCGCCTGGCATCACATAGTCCGTCAGCAGGATGTCGCACGGTTGCCGGCTGAGCGCGGCGAGGATTTCGGTCGAGTTTCGCGCGATGCCGGCAATCTCTATGCCCTCGAACTGCGCCAGCAAGCCTCTCAAGCCCAGCAGCATGACGGGATGGTCGTCGGCGATGACGATGTGGGATTTGGCGGCCGAGAGCTTAGCCGGCATGGGCATGGGTCCACGACGACGAATGGCGCCAGCGCATGCCCGGCAACTGGCGCGGACAAAGAGGGGTGAGGTCGCTCATGGCAGAGTTCCTTGCGCTCCTGGAATCGCGGCGCGGCGCGCCGAAGAAGGTACTGAATTTGTGACTGCTGACTGTATCGCCGGGAACGCCAAGCTGGTTTGAGAAATTTCCTCAATTCGCCGCAATTGCGGGCGCGAGCCGGGAACCGCGCGGAAATTGGGTCCGGAGCAGAATCTTCGGCAGTTTGATTCCGCGCCGTCGTTGCCTGGGGAGGCATTGCCTGCGGCACCGCGGCACCGCGGCCCGGATGCTGGTGGAATCGCCAGGCAGCCCGAGGCGCTTCACTGGCGCTCCACTCCCCGGGTCTTCTTCCGATCGCCAAGGAAGATTCCCAACGGAAGGCGGAGCGAAGTCGCCATCCGGTGGGCGGTTCTATGCTTAAAAGTGACTTTTGATTACTTTTTTAGGTGTTCCGACATGCCGAAACGACGCGCCCGTGCACTCGGCAGGACTGAATTTCCCCCTCCTTTGGGAAATTTCCGACGGCTGATTCGGACGTTTCACGCCAGTTCGGGGGCCACTTCACCACATAATCCGCGCTTCACCTGCTGATTGCCGGCTGTCGCCCGACGCAGGTGAGTTCGTTATTTCGGCAGTTTTGGGGGGAGCGCAAGTGGCAACTATCCTGATCGTCGACGATCACCCTGCACTGCGCCTGGTGATCAAGGCCCAGCTGTCGCAAGTGCTTGGGGTCGGCAATATTCTGGAAGCCGACAACGGCCAGACCGCGATTGAAGCCGCGCGGCAGTTCGAGCCCGATCTTGCCGTGCTGGACCTGGATATTCCCCGTATCAGCGGGCTGGACGTGATCCCCCGCCTGAAACGGATTTATCCGCCGATCCGGATCCTGGTGATTTCGGGTCAGGAACAGGCCATCTTCGCGCCGCGGGTGCGGCGGGCGGGCGCCCAGGGTTTCGTCAGCAAGATGCAGGACATGAAGGAAATCGTGCGCTGCATCGAGTGGGTGATGGCCGGCTACACGGTGTTTCCCGAAATGCGCTATGAGCGCGAGTTGCCGCTGTTCAACCAGCTTGCGGATGAAGAGCGGCTCGCGTTGCTCTCGGACAAGGAGATCGTCATCCTGCAGATGCTGGTCAGGGGTTTGTCCAACAAGGCGATCGGAGAGCTTTTATTCATCAGCAATAAAACGGTGAGCAGCCACAAGACCCGCATCATGGGCAAGCTGCAGGCTACCTCGCTGGTGGACCTGGTCGACTTGGCGCGGCGCTGCCGCCTGACGCCTGCGCAATGACGCCAGCCATTGGCCGCGCGTCGGCATTGGGTCAACAATATGCAAATGTTCACAGAGGCAAAGACATGATCCGTGCGCTATTGCTCAGCACTACCGGGAGTGGCGTGCAAGCGTTGCAATTCAGCGGGCTGGCGGACGTGCTCGCGGGCCTGGGCTTTTCCGTCGAGCACGTGGGCCTGGCCAGCCCGGATCCGGGGCGCGTCCAGCGCGAGCCGCCCAGGCTGGCACTGGTCTGGCTGGCCCATGACCATGCCGGCGAGCTCGCGCGCGGCGACTTCGGCCTGTCCCCGGACAGTCTGTTGTTTTCCGTGGTGCAGGCCGGCGCGCACGCGAGCGTGGTTGATGCAGCCCACGGCGCCGCCTTCGATGCCACGCTGAGCGCGCCGGTCAACGTCAGCGCGCTGGCGCACGCGCTGGCCGAGCACGGGTTTGTCGCGGTGTCGCCCGGCGAATGCGCGGCCGTCGGCACGCTGCTCGATACGCTCGCGGGCGGTGACGCGGATATCGTCCGGGAGCTGGTGGACAGCCTGGTCGAGACCAACCGCACTGACCTCGAGATGATGCGCACGGCGCTGGCGGATGGCGCCTGGCAGCGGTTTGGCAGCGGGGCTCACCGCATCAAGGGCTCGGCCAGGATCCTGGAGTGCGGGGCCCTGGTCACGCTCTGCGGCCGGCTCGAATCCGTTGCCCAGTTCGGCGACCTTGCCACCGCGCAAGCCTTGCTGCCGATTCTTGCCCCAACGCTGGCGCACCTTGATGCGTCGCTGGCGGCGCTGCGCCCGCCTCCCGCGAGCGGCCCGACCGCTATCTTTACCCTAACCGCGATCCCAACCACTGCCGCGCCCCATGACGGGGGGGACGGCTAGCCCGGTTGCGCATTGCCCTTGGCCGGTCGGGGGCCGCTGCGCAGGTACCCGCGCAATGCGCGTTCCAGCGTGGCGAGTCCCACCGGCTTGACTATCACTTCGCTCATTCCCGCAGCCAGCGCATGCAGGTGATCCTCGCTCTGCGCGCTCGCCGTGCAGCCGATGATGGGGATGCGGCCCAGCGCATCCTTGCGTGCGCGTATCGCCCGGGCCAGGCCGAAGCCATCCATCACCGGCATCATGCAGTCGCAGATGATCAGGTCCGCAGGGCGCCGCTGCAGGTCCTGCAAGGCAACTGCGCCGTTCTCCGCCGTCTCCACGGTAATGCCAAGCCGCTCCAGCTGGCGCGCCATCAACAACCGGTTGGGCGCGTGGTCGTCCACGATGAGCACGCGGGTGCCTGGCGCAAACAGCGCGATGTCCGCGATGCCCGTGATGCCCGCGTTGCCGGCAGGCGGCGCGACTGCCGGGGGCTGCGCAGCCGAAACTTCCAGCCTGAGGCGCACCAGCACCTGCGTGCCGCGTCCCGGCTCGCTCTCCAGGGTAATCTCGCCCCCCATCTTGCGTACCAGGTTTTGCGCGATGGACAGGCCGAGCCCGGTGCCGCGGGTGTTCGCGCGCCCGGTTGACTCCACCTGGGAAAAAGGCCGGAACAGCTTGCCGATTGCCTCCGCGGGAATGCCGATGCCGGTGTCCTTGATGCTGAGGCACAGCGCTTGCGAGCCTCCCCGCGCGGGGGAGCCGTCGAGCCGGATATCCACGCTGCCGCGCTCGGTGAAGCGGATGGCATTGGAGAGAAAGTTGCTGATGACCTGCTTCATGCGAAGGATATCCACGCGATGCGCCGGCGCCACGGCATCGCTCACGCTGACGTTCAAGGCCACGCCCTTGCGCGAGGCGACGGGACCGAACATCCGCGTGACTTCATGCAGGCCCTGGCGCAGGCTGGCGGCACGGGGTTGCAGCGTGAATTTGCCGGCCTCCATCTTGGAGAGGTCCAGGATATCGTCGAGCAGCGCCAGCAGCGATGTGGCCGCGCCATGCGCCGTGTCGAGTTGCTCGCGATCCTCGTGCCGGGCGTGCCGGCGCGTCAGCACCAGTTCCAGCATCCCGAGGATGGCGTTCATCGGCGTGCGTATCTCATGGCTGATCGATGCCAGGAATGTCGACTTGGCGCGGTTGGCCGCCTCGGCGCGGTTCTTGGCGCCAGCCAGTTCGGCCAGCATCTGCTGGCGCTCCGTCACATCGATCCAGCCCCCGACGATGCCCGCCGTGCTGCCATTGGCGCGGCGCAGCGGCACCACCCAGCTGATCACGCTGCACGGCGCGTTGCCGATGGTCAGTTGGCGATCGGCGGCAAACGGCAGGCCTGTGCGCAGCACGCGCTGATAAACGGCCATCAGTTCCTGGTGGCTGATATCGGGGTTGAAGGCGGCGTGCACGAAGGCCGGCCCGGTCCCGGCCAGCGCCCGCCGCGTCGTGCCCAGCGCCGCTTCGTAGGCGGTATTGCAGGTGATCATGCGGAACTGGTTGTCGCGCAGGTAGATAGGCTGGGGAATGCCGTCGAGCACTGCCGTCTGGAACGCGACCTGGTCCTGCAAGGCGCGTTCGGCCGCGGTGCGCTGGGTCACCTGCCGGCGCAGCGAGGTCACCCAAGCCAGAACCAGCAGGCTGGCCAGCAGCAGGGCGGCCGCGCCAGCCATCAGCCATGGCATGAACTGGCGCCAGGTGAAGCCCGGCGGCCTGGGTTCCGTCCAGTGCGCGCGCATGGCGCCAAGCTCGTCGCGCGAGATGCTGAGGATGGCCTTGTTGATGATGCCCAGCAACTCCGGGTGCCGGTTGCTGACACCCACGCCGACTTCCAGCGGCACGCCGCCCGCGGCCGCGGCGACCTTGAGCCGGCCGGCATAGGTTTGCTTGAGCATGTGGTCGGCCATGAAGGCGCTGGAGATGGTGGCATCCGCGCGTCCCGTGGCGACCATGCGAAATGCCTCATCGTACGAGTTGGTCTCGCGCTGGCTCACCGCGTAGCTGGCCCGCACGAGATCGTAGATCCCGTTGAGCGGCGGCCCCGCGATGACTTTGCCGGCAAGGTCGGGCAGGCTCCTGATGCTGTCGTTGCCGGCGCGCGTGACAACGACCCAGTTGCCGGAAAAATAGGGCGCGCTGACCGAGAGCGGGGCGTTGCCGGTGGCGGCATGGTTCAGCGGCAGGGTGGGCACCATGTCCAGCGTGCCGTTCTTGAGCGCGGCGGTCACGTCCGTGGCGCTGGCCGGCCAGTATGGGACGAAACGCAGCCCGGTGCGCTGCGCGATCCGTTGCAGCACCTGCTCGGTGAGCCCGCCCAGGCCTTGCCCGGCGTCGACGAACTGGAAGGGGATCAGGTCGCGGGCCGCTAGGTAGCGCACCTCCGGATGCAGGGCTGCCCACGCGCGCTCTGCCGTGGAGAGATTGAGCTTGTCGGTGATATCGAATTCGAGCGAGCTGGGCGTCCAGAAGGCGTCGATCTCGCGCTTGCGCGCCGCGGGCAGCTGCGCCAGCACCTGGTCGATGATCCGGCCCAGCGCGGGGTCGCTCACCGCGAACGCGATGCCCTCGTGCGCCAGCGGCGCGAAGTTGCGCGCCGTCAGTTCGTCGTAGCGGTATTGCTCGACGAGGTAGCCGGCCGCGGTGGCGTTGGTGACCATGACAAAGTCCGCGTCCCGGGAGAGCCGGTCGAGCGCGCCGAGCAGGTTCTCGAACGGTAGCAGCCGCGCGCCAGGGTAGGCTCGCTGCAGCAAGGCCGGCGAGACTTCGCCCGCGAGGTATCCGATGGTGCGGTTGGCGTGGCTGCGCGCGCCGTCTCGCCGGGACACGACCTCGATCAGGCGATGATCGTGGTACGGCGCGGTTCGCGCGCCGGTGCCCGGGCTGTCCGGCGAGGTGGTGATCAGGTCGATGGCGCCGCTGGCCAGATGGCTGCGCGCCAGTTCGTGCGAGGGGTAGCGCTGGATCTGCGCCGGCACGCCAAGCCGGGCCACCACCACGGCAAGGTAGTCGGCGGAAATCCCGCGGTAGTCCCCACTCAGGCCGACCAGGTCGAACGGCGGCAGGTAGTTGCCAACCACGCCCACCCGCAAGGCCTTGTGCGCGCGGCGCCATGCATGCAACGCCGCATCGTCGCCCCGGGCCGATGCAGCACGGTCGACGATATCGCTTGTGCCGGCGGGGTCCAGGCGCACCTGGGCGTTCAGGCGCAACGTGCGCAGGGGCTCGGCAGGCAGGGCGGCCAGCGCCGGCGCGCCCTGGCAAAGCGCCAGCAGCAGCACCAACAGTTGTCGGCGCCACCAGTTGGCCGGCACGCGCCGGCTCGCGGCGGGCGAGCCGTGCGCCGGATGTGGGGAACTGCAGATGCACATAAGGGATTCTCGTGGAGGCAGGCGTGCCGCGTTGTGCCGGATCTGCGCACGCATGGGGCTGCAGCTTCAGGCGACGCCGAGCGCCGGTCAGGAAGTGCACGCCTTGGCCCAAATGTACGGGCCGCGCCTGCGCACAGATTTGAGAAATGTCTGAAAAGACCTGCAGAACTTTCCGAGGCTGGCGCGCTGAAGATGCGATGCGGGCAGGTCGCATTCAGTGGCGCCGTCACACGAAAGTGATTTTTGAGGCGCTAAAGCCGGTTTAGGAGGCTTCTTAATTCGGGATAGGGTCGGGCTATCCACTGACCATAGCAAAAAACAATCATCGTCTTTGTAACGATGAATTGTACAAATCACATGGGTGCGAACAGAATCGGGTCTTCGCTGCAACACGCGGCCATCCACCCTCAAGTCATCCAGGAGCTAACCCATGCTGCAATCCCGTGAAGGTCAACGCGTTCCCAATGTCACGTTCCGTGTTCGCGAGAACAACGAATGGAAGACCGTGACCACGGCCGACTTGTTCGAAGGCAAGACCATCGCGCTGTTCTCGCTGCCGGGCGCATTCACCCCGACCTGTTCGTCCACCCACCTGCCGCGCTACAACGAGCTGGCGCCGGTGTTCGCCAAGCACGGCGTGGACGCGATCCTGTGCGTCTCGGTCAACGACACGTTCGTGATGAACGAGTGGGCGAAGGACCAGGAGTCGGAAAACATCGTGATGATTCCCGATGGCAACGGCGAATTCACCGAAGGCATGGGCATGCTGGTCGACAAGGCTGACCTGGGCTTCGGCAAGCGCAGCTGGCGCTATTCGATGCTGGTCAAGGACGGCGTGGTCGACAAGATGTTCATCGAGCCGGAAGAGCCGGGCGACCCGTTCAAGGTGTCGGACGCCGACACCATGCTCAACTACATCGCCCCCAACGCCAAGAGGCCCGACCAGGTCGTGGTGTTCTCCAAGGTGGGCTGCTCGTTCTGCGCCAAGGCCAAGCAGATGCTGTCGGACCACGGCTTCGAGTACATCGACGTGCCGCTGGAACACAAGATCCGCGGCAAGGTGCTGGGCGCCTTGTCGGGCGACATGACCGCGCCGCAGATCTTCATCAACGGCAAGCTGATCGGCGGCGCCGACGCGCTTGAGACCTACCTGGTTCGCTAAGCCTTAGCCAGCCACGCAAGACGCTTGATCGCCGCAGGACGCGGCCGCCGGCAAGGCCGGCGGACGTGCCCCAGTCGGCGGACCCGATGGCAGCGCCACCCGGTGCCATCCGGTCCGTTGATTGACACAGCCTTTACCAGGAACGCCGACATGACCACCCCGCAGAACGTGCAAAACGCGCAGAACTTGCAGAACGTGAAGACCGTGCAAACCATCCAGACCGATGTCGCCGTGATCGGCGCCGGCACGGCGGGCCTGGCCGCATACCGCGCGGCCCGCGCTGCCGGCAAGCGCGCCGTCATCATCGAAGGCGGCCCCTATGGCACCACCTGCGCCCGCGTGGGCTGCATGCCCTCCAAGCTGCTGATCGCCGCGGCCGAGGCCGCGCATGAGCTGCGCCACACGGCTGCCTTCGGCGTGCATGTGGATGGCGAGATCCGCATCGACGGGCGCGAAGTCATGGCGCGCGTCAAGCGCGAGCGCGACCGCTTTGTCGGCTTCGTGGTGCGCGGCGTGGAAGGCATTCCCGCCGAGGACAAGGTGAGCGGCTATGCCCGCTTCATCGACAACACCGTGCTGCAGGTCGGCGAGCACACCACCGTGCGTGCCAGCCGCGTGGTGATCGCCACCGGCTCCAGCCCCGTGATCCCGCCGCCGTTCAAGGTGTTCGGCGATCGGCTGGTGGTCAACGACGACGTCTTCGCCTGGGACGACCTGCCGCGCCGCGTCGCCGTGTTCGGCCCTGGCGTGATCGGGCTGGAGCTTGGCCAGGCACTGTCCCGCCTGGGCGTGCAGGTACGCGTGTTCGGCTTGCGCGGCGGCGTGGGCCCGCTGACCGATCCGGCCATCAAGGCCAGTGCGGTGGCTAGCTACCGCGAGGAGTTCTACCTCGATCCGGACGCCAGGCTTGGCGAGATGCACCGCGATGGCGACGAGGCGGTGATCAGCTTTACCGATCTCTCGGGCAACACCGTGACGGAGCGCTTTGACTACGTGCTCGCCGCCACCGGCCGCCAGCCCAATGTGCGCGGCCTCGGGCTTGAGCACACCGGCCTGGCACTGGATTGGCGCGGCGTGCCGGTATTCGACCCGGCCACCCTGCAATGCGGCACGGCGCCGATCTTCATCGCCGGCGACGCCAACGATGTCCTGCCGCTGCTGCACGAAGCTGCCGACGAAGGCAAGGCAGCCGGCGAGAACGCCGCGGCCTATCCCAAGGTGCGCCCGTTGTCGCGCCGCGCCCCGATCGGCGTGGTCTTCACCGACCCGCAGATCGCCATGGTGGGCCAGCGCCATGCCGACCTCGAGCCCGACAGCTTTGTCACTGGCGAGGTGAGCTTCGAGGACCAGGGCCGCAGCCGCGTCATGCTCAAGAACCGTGGGCTGATGCACGTCTATGCGGACAAGGCTAGCGGGCGCTTTCTCGGTGCGGAATGGACCGGCCCGCGCGCCGAGAATATCGCGCACTTGCTGGCCTGGGCTTACCAGCAGGCGCTCACCATCGACCAGATGCTGGCCATGCCGTACTACCACCCGGTGGTGGAAGAAGGCCTGCGCACCGCGCTGCGCGATGCGGCCGCGAAGCTGGCCGGCTGAGCCCGATCATCACGGTCGCGCTAAACGTGGTGCTGGTGATCGGCATCCTTGACGACTTCGGCATCCTGACCACCCGCTTCCTTGCGCCGGCCCCCATTGACGACGCTGTGATTCCGTTGTAGGCAGCGCGGATGATGGACTTGCCTGCCTGGCCGGCTTGCAGTTGCCCGTTTTGTGGGCAGTCCGATGGGGTCCGCGTGCTAGAGCCATTTGCGGAGCTTGTTGACAGTGTTATCCACATAAAGTGTGGATAACACTGTCGGGCGGCAGCAGGGGAGATGTGAGGCCCGGCGGGTTTGTCAAGCCCTGGGGCCAGGTTTTTCCTGGCGGCGGTGGGCGCAACGGCGGCCGGTGCGCAGGTTCTGCCGGCTTGTGCTGCCGGCACGGAATCGGCGAAACTCATCGCGGGAGTGATTGGCATGACACTGGCAGCCGCCATGCCCAAGCCGCGATACCCCATCCGGCGATACCCGATACTCTATTCCAACCCGCCATCACCCGAGGACAACGCCATGCCATTCCTGATCGAAACCTGGGACAAGCCACAGCACCAGCAAGTGCGGCAAGCGGCCCGGGCGGAGCACCTGGCTTTCCTGGACGCCCAGAAGGCCCTGCTGCTGGCCTGCGGGGCCAAGCTCAACGATGACGGCAGCGATGCCGGCGGCGGCTTCTATATCGTCGACCTTGACACCCGCGACGCGGCGCAGCAATTCATCAATGCCGACCCGTTCACACGGGCCGGCCTGTTTGCCGAGGTGCGCATCACGCGCTGGCGCAAGGCCTATCTGGGTGGTGAGTGCTACCTGTAGCCAGCGGGCGCGATGAGTCTGTCCCGGGCGCGCTCAGCCGCCCCGTGTTATCCCCGTGGCATCCCCGGCGCATCCGGCTCACGCCGCTCCAGGTTGGCGTAGGCATCCGCCGCGATCACGCCGAACATGATGTGGGCGAACAGGCTTTCCCACCCGCGCGCCTCATCGAACCAGTTGAAGTACCGGCCCATCACGTAGAAGTTCACCAGGTAGACCAGCACCCCGAACACCGCGCCCGCCAGCGTGGCCATGCCGATGCTGGAATCAAAGCGGAACGACGCGATGAGCGTGGCCAGGATCGTCGCCAGCACGATCGACAGGCCAAAGTGCACGATGCCCGCGGCCAGCACGATGGTCCAGCTGAACGCGTCGGCGGAGGCCAGCGCCTGCCGCCCGAGCATGAGCGCAGCCACCATCTTCACCGTGCCCCACGCCCCCTGGTACAGCACAAAGCGTGCCGTCAGCAGCTCCAGTACGACGTACAGCGTGCCCGCGATCAGCCCCGCAATCGCAGCGGCGCGCCAGTCCGGCGCGCGGCGGTCGAAATGGTGCGGCTGCATATGCAAATGGAGTTCCATGAACGGCTCCTTCTCACCAGCGGCCTGAAAGCCAGGCCCTTGTGATAGTTCTAGCCTATCCGCTGGAAATGCCAAGGCCGCACGCGTGCGCGAAACGCCTCGGGCGGCAGCCTGGGTGACGAGAAAGAGCCGCGAGGCATCGGGCCGCAAGGGCCCCGGTTTCAGCCCGCGGCTTGCGCAGCGAGCTTTAACACCAGTTCGCCGCCGCCATAGGTGGCCTGGACCGTATGCGCGCCGGCCGGCACGTCGAACGGGCGCGTGAGCGTGCCGGTGGTCACCACGGTGCCTTTGCGCAAGGTCACGCCGCGTTCGGCGGCATGCGCCAGCAGCGATTGCAGGGCTTCCAGCGGGTAGACCGCATCGTCGCCGGCAAGCGGTTGTGCGCAAGCCACGCCGTCAAGCGCCACGCTGGCGCTTGCGCGCACGTCTTCCATGCTGTCGGTGTCGATCTTCGCGCCCAGCACCAGCGCATGGAAGCCCACGTTATCGCCGGCAAAAGCCGGCATGCCCACCGCAGTGCGGTCTTCATAGCGTGACAGCACCACCTCGACGGCGACCTGCGCGCTTTCTATCAGCTCGGCCAGCGCTGCCGGCGCGAGTTCGGCCTGCAGCGGCGCGACATCGCGCGCCAGCCGCACGGCAATCTCGAATTCGATGGTTACCGTCGCCCCCGTGGGGACCGGCACGGTGTCGCCCGAGGCATAACAGCGCGATGCCCCCACCTGGCCCACCAGCGGGCGTGCCAGCTTTGCGCGCCGCATGGCGTTGGCACTGCCGACACCCAGCTTCCATCCCGCCACCGGATCGCCGAGCGCGGCGATGAAGCGATCCTGCACGTCATAACCGTCGCGCAGCGTCGCCGGCTTGATGTTGGCGGGCAGGTCAGCGAATTGCACGCCGCGCCGGCAGGCGTCGGTCAGCAGCATCGCCGCGGGGCCGGGGTTGAAGGGTTCGCTCACGAATTCTCCTGGATGATGGATGATGGGTGATGGGTTGTTGAATAGCGGGGGGCTGGCCGGGCCACGGCACGAAAGCGTTCAGAAGCGATGCCGCTCCGACGTGCGCCCCACGATCGACGCACCCGCGATCAGTTCCTTGAGCAGCGCTTGCGAGGCGTGGCCGCTGGTGCGGTAGGGATCGAGCTCGCCGTGGGCGGAATACTTCAGGATGGTGGCCATATTGACCTTGCCGGTATTGACCAGGCCCATCGCCCAGCCGGCAAACTCGCGCTCGAGGATTTCCTCGTAGTGCAGCAGCACCACGTCCTCGTGGCGCGCGTCCCGGCCGAGCAGCTGGTACAGGCGCGAGACTTCCGTGCGGCCGCCTTCGAGCGCCTGCATGAAGATACCGTTGCCGTAGCACAGCACGCCGGTGATGCCGTGCTTCGGGTTATTCGCCACGCTGGTGGCGACGATGGCGTCTACCAGCGCGGGATCGGCCGGCTGGCATGCGCGGCTGGCGTAGAGCAGGCGTACGAGCATGTTGTCTCCACTGGGTTTGCGAGGCGGTGAATCGCGCTGGCTTAGAGGCTGTTTCCAAAAGATTCTGGCGTCGTTGCGCGGCCTTGGCCGATCCACTTGTACTGTCTGCGGCCGCGCGCCTAGCCAGAACCGCTTCGCTTCATTTTGAAACAGCTTCTTAGTCGCGTGTGCGGTTCAGCAGGGTCAGGAACTCGCGGCGCAGGCTGTCATCCTTGAGGAACGAGCCGCGCATCACGCTGTTGGTCATCTTTGCATCGGTGTCGCGCACACCTCGCCAGTGCATGCAGAAATGCTCCGCTTCCATGACGATGGCCAGCCCGTCCGGGCTCATCTTTTCCTGCAGCAGGTCGGCCACCTGGGTCACGGCTTCCTCCTGGATCTGCGGGCGGCACATGATCCATTCGGCCAGGCGCGCATACTTGGACAAGCCGATCAGGTTGGAGTGCTGGTTGGGCATGACACCCACCCACAGCTTGCCGATGATCGGGCACAGATGATGCGAGCAGGCGCTGCGCACGCGCAGCGGGCCCACGATCATCAACTCGTTGATGCGCTCCGCGTTGGGGAATTCGGTCACATTGGGCTGGTTGACGTAGCGGCCCGCGAAGATCTCCTTCAGGTACATCTTGGCCACGCGGCGCGCGGTCTCGCGGGTGTTGTGATCGTGGTCGATATCGATCACCAGGCTGCGCAGCACCTCTTCCATGCGCGACTGCACTTCATCGAGCAACTCGTCCAGTTCGCCGGGCTCGACATACGCGGCGATATTGTCGTTGGCGTGGAAGCGCTCGCGTGCCGCCTGCAAACGCGACCGTATGCGGGTCGACACACTACCCAAGGCCTCGTCGAGGCCGGGGTCGGGTGCTTGGTGGTCGGATTCCATATCGTGCGGTTCGTGGCTGTCGTTGAAGGATCGTTGAAGGGGGGAGGCAGGCGGGCATCGCGTGCCGATCCACCTCTGGCCGCCTGTGGTCTGCGCTTTGCGCTTACTTTACAACAATATCCTGCGCCGGCACCGGCCAGCCATGGGTGCACGGCACACAACAACGCGGGGAATGGGAAGAGGGGCCGGCCAGATCGCAATGTGGCCGGGCCGCATCACGGGCGCAGGCCCTTGGCAGGGATGGCTACAGCGCGGCTTGCATCAAGGTGGCGCACGGCGGGCAGGCTTCGCGGCTCAGCGCGGTATTGAGCAGTTCCGCAGGCATGCAGGCGCGCTCCACGCGCTCAAAGCCCAGCCGGGCAAAATAGTCGACGGCGGTGGTGGTTTGCAGCACCACGGACTGCACGCCGCGCGTGCGGGCCTCGGCCAGCATCGCAGCCACCAGCAATTCGCCAAGGCCAGCCGAGCGCGCGCGCTCGGCCACGGCGACCGAGCGCAGCACGGCCACTTGTCCGTAGTTCTCCACCCCGGCGCAGCCGAGCAGGCCAGCGTTGTCGCGTACCACCAGGAAATTACCGATTTGCTCGGCTACGCCGTCCACCGGCAGGTCGCACGCCTGGAGCAGGTCCTGTACTTCCTTACTGTCTTTTTCGTTTGCATAGTGCGGGCGCATGTTGCCCTCCTGCCCTTCGGGCTGTTACTCGTATCTTAAGTTCAGACTAGCTTTACGGTGCCTAGGGATAGTTCTTAAGTAGATTCGCGTACTGGACAGCGGGCATCGTCGATTCCGTCCTGAAAAGCCACATCCGGGGTCTGCGGGTGCGGGTTTTCACTGGTGCGCTATCGTCCTGGGTGTGCGATAGCGGTGCGCCTGCCGCGCTTGCGGCCGCGCGGTCCCCCGTACGGCCGGATATGGAAATCCGCCCTGGCGCTATTGCGATCCCTCGCCAATTCGGCTTTGCCGGCGCGGTGCCCAGCATGTCGCGCAGCAAGGAAGCCGCGCAGGCCCGGGCCGCGCGCGAGGCGCTGCAATTTTGCCTTGGTCATGGTGTACGCGGATACGGCGCAGGTGACGCAGGTGGTCACCAACCTGTTGTCCAACGCGATCAAATACACGCCGTGCGGCGGCGCCAGAGATCGATCCCGATCGCATGGGCACTCTGGTGCTCGCCCTCGCCGGCCTCGAGGTCATCGTGATCGTCGTTTGCCTGACCAAGCAAGCCAGGCGCATCATCAGCGCCAACTATCCCCGCAAACCCCTTGCTCCGCCCGAGTTGTCACGCTAAGCTTCGCCCTGCATTGTATGCAAAACGTGAACACAAAATAAATCTGAACCCAATCAGGAGACAAGCGCGATGGATCTGGCGCAACAGTACATTCCCAATCTGCTCAATGGCCTGGAGTGGTCCGGCTGCGCGCTGGCGATGAGCGGCTCTTTGCTGGTGGCCTTGCACAACAAGGCGTCGCGCTGGGGCTGGATCGCCTACCTGTGCTCCAACATCGTGTGGAGCGTGTTCGCCCTGGTGACCGGCACCTACGGCCTGTTCGTGCAGCAACTGGGCTTTACCGCGACCAGCATCTACGGCCTGTACCGCCACACGCAATTTCACCGGCAGCAAGAGCGCGGGCAAGCTGCCGGGCAGCCCATGCCTGATCCGGCCTGAGGCACTAACTTCGGCAATCCCTTTGGCAAGCCCGTTGGCAACCCCGCCAGCGGCATCGCCCGCGCGGCAATAGCCGCGCCTAGCCCATCGCCCGCGCCGAACTGCTCACGGCCCGTGCGCACTGCAACAGCGGCGGGCCGAGCTTGCGCTCCGCTTGCTCGCGGGTCCAGCGCCCGGTGGGTGCCACGAGGTGGATCGCGCCAAGCGGCCGTCCATTGCCGCCGATCACCGGCGCGGCGAGGGTCATGTCGCCAAGGAACAGCTCCTCGCTGTTGACCGCGTACCCGCGCTGCCGGGTCTCACGCAGCTTCTCCATGATGTCAGCCACTGCAGTGCTGGTGTGGACCGTATGCACGGTCCGCGCCGAGCGCTCGATCATGGCGCGCGCTTCGTCTTCCGGCAGCGCGCTCAGGTAGGCGCGCCCGGAGCCGGTGCAGTACATCGGGATACGGCTGCCGATCGGCATATGCACCGGCACGAAGTGGGCGCTGACAAAGCGCGCGATATAGACCATGTCGAGCAGGTCCGGCTCCGTCAGGCACGAAGTCTCGGTGGTGACCTTGGTCAGCTCGGAAAGGAAAGGGTTGGCCACCTCGATCAGCGGGTTGGCGGCCAGGTAGTTGAAGCCGATCTCCATCACGCGGGGCGTGAGCTGGTAGCGCCGCGTCTGCGGATGCTTGCGCAGGTAGCCGAGCTGCTCCAGCGTGAAGACCATGCGCTGGGCCGAGCTCTTGTTGATGCCGGCCGCATCCGCCACGTCGGCGATCGTCATGGTGCGGCGCTGCGCGCTGAACGCGCGGAGCACGGCAAGCCCTTTCTCCAGAGACTGGTTGAACAGGAGGCTGGCGGAATCGTTGGCTTCAGGTTGCGACATATTTGTGCTGCAAAAGGCATTTAATCATGTTACAGAATCGCATATCGATTTCAATAAAGCAATTACTGGTTAACGACAATTAATTTTCGATCCTCCGTAATTGAAAATTGGCATGCTCATTGCATAAGCCGGTGGGTCGCCCCCACCCGGGCGCCTTTTGTTCCCTTTCGCCAGGAGTGTCCGCATGTTTCGATTCACCATGTCCCGCCGCGCCGCACTAATCCTGTGCGCCGCCAGCACCGTTTCGTTCGCCTGGGCCCAGGGGGCGGCGCCGACCTATAACGTGGGCGCGACGGCCACCGGCGTGCCGTTCACCTTCCTGGACGTGAAGACCAACACCATCCAGGGCATGATGGTCGATACGGTCACGGCCGTCGGCAAGGCGGGGGGCTTCAACGTCAATGTGCAGCAGACCGTCTTCTCCGCGCTGATCCCGTCGCTGACCTCCAGCAAGATCGACATCATCTCGGCTGCCATGCTCAAGACGCCGGCGCGCCAGCAAGTGGTGGACTTCAGCGATCCGGTCTATGCCTACGGCGAAGGCCTGATCGTCAAGGGCGACGACAACAAGCCCTATGCCTCGCTGGACGAACTCAAGGGCGAGGTCGTGGGGGCGCAGGTGGGCACGGTCTTTCTCGACATGCTCAACAAGAAGGGCATCTTCAAGGAAGTGCGCAGCTACGACTCGGTGGCGGACATGACGCGCGACCTGACGCTGGGCCGCATCAAGGCTGGCCTGGGCGACCAGCCCATCATTGCCTACCAGATCCGCCAGAATGCCTTCCCGGGCGTGAAGCTGGCCGCCAGCTACAAGCCGGTCAACGTTGGCGACGTTTGCCTGGTCGTGCGCAAGGGCGACACCGAGACGCTTGCCCGCATCAACAAGGCCATCGCCAAGATCAAGGCCGATGGCACGCTGGCCGGCATCATCCAGAAATGGAACATGTGAGTTCCCATGGATGCCAATTTTTTCCAGCACGCGCGGGAGTTCCTGCCGATCCTGCTGCAGGGCGCGGTGGTCACCGTCGAGGTGACCGTCCTCGCCTTTGTGCTCAGCAGCCTGCTCGGGCTGGCGCTGGCGCTGATGAAGCTGTCGCCTGCGCGTACGCTGTCGTGGGGCGCGTCCGGCGCGATCAACGTGATCCGCGGGCTGCCCATCATCGTGCAGCTGTTCTACATCTACTTTGTGCTGCCGGATGCGGGCATTCACCTGACGGCCTTCCAGGCCGGCGTGATCGGCCTGGGCATCGCTTACTCAGCCTACCAGGCTGAGAATTTCCGCGCCGGCATCGAGGCCGTCGACCCGGGCCAGCGCGAGGCCGCGCAGGCCATGGGCATGCGCCCGGCGCTGGTGATGCGCCGGGTGATTCTGCCGCAGGCGTTGCGCATCTCGCTGCCGCCGTACGGCAACACGCTGGTGATGATGCTCAAGGACTCGTCGCTGGTGTCCACCATCACGGTGGCGGAGATGACGCGCGCGGGCCAGCTGATCGCTTCGTCCACATTCCAGAACATGACGGTGTACACGCTGGTGGCGCTGCTCTACCTGCTGATGAGCTTGCCACTGGTGTTCGGGCTGCGCCGGCTTGAGCATCGCCTTGGCGTGGGGAGGAAAAAGCCATGATCCGGATCGACAACCTGCAAAAGTATTTCGACGACCATCACGTGCTGCGCGGCGTGAGCCTGCATGTCGACGCTGGCGAGGTGGTCTGCCTGATCGGCCCGTCCGGCTCCGGCAAGTCCACCGTCCTGCGTTGCATCAATGGGCTGGAGTCCTACGAGGGCGGCGAGATCCGTGCCTTTGGCGAGCGAGTGGACCGCGGCGGCAAGGACATCCACCGGCTGCGCAGCCGCATGGGGATGGTGTTCCAGCGCTTCAACCTGTTCCCGCACCGCAGCGTGCTGGAAAACGTGATGGAAGGCCCGGTCTACGTGAAGGGCGAGAGCCGGGACAAGGCGCGCAGCGAGGCCATGGAGCTGCTGGAAAAGGTCGGCCTGGCCGCCAAGGCGCAGGCCTTTCCGCCGCAGCTCTCCGGCGGACAGCAGCAGCGCGTGGCGATTGCCCGCGCGCTGGCGATGCGGCCCGAAGCCATGCTGTTCGACGAGCCCACCTCGGCGCTCGACCCGGAGCTGGTGGGCGACGTGCTGGAAGTCATGCGCAACCTGGCGCGCGAGGGCATGACGATGATCGTGGTGACGCACGAGATGGGGTTCGCGCGGGAAGTGGCGGACCGTGTGTGCTTCCTGCACAGCGGGACCATCGTTGAGGAAGGCGCCGCCGCGCAGGTGCTGGGCGCGCCCAGCCACGCCCGCACGCAGGACTTCCTGCGGCGCGTGTTGCACAAGCCAGTGGAAGCGGCGGGGGACCCGGCGCCATGACCTCCAGCCAGTTCACGGCAAGCCGGCCGGCCCCGGCCACCGCGATCCCTTTGCCGTCCTCCCTCTGGGCGGCCACGGCCCCGCCTGCGCCGCCCACGCCTGCGCTGCGCGAATCGCTTGCCACCGACGTGCTGGTCATCGGCGGTGGCTTCACCGGCCTGTCGACCGCGCTGCACCTGGCCGAGGGCGGCGCGCACGTGTGCGTGCTGGAAGCCAATGAGCCAGGCTGGGGCGCGTCCGGGCGCAACGGCGGCCAGGTCAATCCCACGCTCAAGCACGATCCCGACGAGCTGGTGCGCATGTTTGGCGCTGCCCGGGCCGAGCCGTTGCTCGATGCGGTGTCGCGTTCGGCCGACCTGGTGTTCGACCTGATCGCGCGTCACGGCATCGATTGCCAGCCCGTGCGCAGCGGCTGGCTGCAGCTTTCCTATTCACCCGGCGCCGTACCGGCCATGCATGCGCGCGCCGAGCAATGGGCGCGCCGCGGGGCGCCGGTCGACGTGCTGGACCGCGCGGCGGTAGCGCGGCGCGTGGGCACGCAGGCCTTCGCCGGCGGCTGGCTGGATGGGCGCGCTGGCGCCATCCAGCCGCTGGCCTATACGCGCGGGCTGGTCGGCGCCGCACAGCGGGCGGGCGCCACGGTGCACGGCGGCACGGCGGTGACGGCGCTGGTGCGCCAGGGCACGCACTGGGTGGCGACGACTTCCTTGGGCACCACGGTGACGGCCAAGCAAGTCGTGATCGCCACCAACGGCTACACCGGCCCGCTGTGGCCCGGCCTGGCGCAAACGGTGCTGTCGGCCAACAGCTTCATCGTGGCCACGCAACCGCTGCGGGACGCCGAGGCGCACGGCATCCTCACGCAAGGCGAGACGGCATCCACCTCACAGCGGCTGTTGCTGTATTTTCGCAAGGATGCGCTGGGGCGCCTGCTGATGGGGGGCCGCGGATTCTTCGCCGATCCGCGCGGGCCGCAGGACTTCGCCCACCTGGAGCGCTCGCTGGAGTTGCTGTTCCCGCAACTCGGTCCGCTCTCCTACGAGTACCGCTGGGCCGGGCGTATTGCGATCACGCGCGATTTCATGCCCCATGTGCATGAGCCCGCGCCGGGCGTCATCATGGCGCTGGGTTGCAATGGGCGCGGCATCGCGCTGTGCACTAGCCTGGGCCAGCACATCGCGGCACGGCTGGCGGGCAAGGGCGAGGATTTCCCATATCCCATCACGCCTGTGGCCGGGATTCCGCTGCATGGCCTGCAGCGCTTCTACATCGCCGCGGGGGTGGCCTGGTACAGCCTGCTCGACAAGCTGGGCGCCTAAAGCAGCAGCGTGGCCAGGGCCGGCACCAACGCCAGCGGCATCACCAGCGCGCCAATGCGCAGGAACTGCAGCGCGCCGATATGATGGCCCTCACGCCGCAGCGCGGTCAGCCATAGCAGGGTAGCCAGCGAGCCGGTCACCGACAGGTTGGGCCCGAGGTCGATGCCGATTAGCACCGCGTCGGTGATCTGCGTGGAGGCATGGCTGGCCGCCAGCGCCGAGGACGCGAACAGGCCGGCCGGCAGGTTGTTGACCACGTTGGACACCAGCGCCACCGTGCCTCCGGTTACCCAGACGCCGGCCGTGGGCGACTGTTGCGACAGCGCTTGCACGACGTGGGCGAGCTTGCCGATCAGGCCGGTCTGCTCCAGGCCCGCCACCAGCACGAACAGCCCCGCCACCAGCGGCAGCACGCCCCAGGAGATCTCGCGCAGCGCCGGCAGGCACAAGCCGGGGCTGCAGGCGCAGACCAGCACAAGCGTCGCCACGCCGGCCAGGCAGGTCGGCCAGCCCAGGTCGGCGCCCAGCAGCGAGGCCGTCAGCAGCACCAGGCCCATGATCACGATGCCGGCGGCGGTCAGCCTGGCCTCCAGCGACAGCGGCGGCACCGGCACGTCGGTCGCGATGCGCTCGCGCAGCGCGTCGCGCTGGGTCCAGTAGAGCGCGGCGAAGGTGGCCACGATGGCCACCAGCGAAGGCAGCGTGAAGCGCGCCAGCCAGCCCATCAGCGACGGCATGTGCGCGCCGAAGATGACCAGGTTGGCGGGGTTCGAGATCGGCAGCACAAAGCTGGCGGCGTTGGCGATGAACGCGCAGCTGTACAGGTAGGGCAGCGGATGCTTGACCTTGGCGGCGCGGGCGGCGGCCAGCACCGCCGGCGTGAGCACCACGGCGGTGGCATCGTTGGACATGAACACGGTGACCAGGGTGCCGAAGCCATAGACCAGCAGGAACAGCCGCCGCGCCGATCCGCCGGCCTGGCGCACCGCCACGGCCGCTACATGGTCGAACAGCCCGGTCTTGCGCGCCAGCTCCGACACCAGCATCATGCCGCCAAGAAAGAGGTAGACGTCATAGCCGCGCGCCACGGCGGCCATGGCATCGGGCACGGCAAGCAGGCCGGTGACGCATAGCAGCAGCGCGCCAGCTACCGCCCAGAAGGCTTCCGGCAGCCGGAACGGCCGCGTGATGACGCCAAAGGTGGTGGCGGCGGCCACCGCCCAGATCAAGGGGCCACTGTACTGGGAGAATTGCATCGGAGCCTTGCGGGCGGCGGGTGGAGGTTCAGGTCGTGGGCTGCGATGCGCGGGGCGGCACGCCGGCCGGGGCAGGGCTCAGTGCTCTGACGGCTTCGGCGCCGCCGGCGGTGCCGTTGGCGCTGGTCGCGCTGGTTGCACTGGTCGCGGCGGTAGTGCCGCTTGTGTCGGTCAGCGCCGTCGCCACCCCCGCATCAGCGTCCGCCGGCGCGGACGGGAAGCCTAGCGCGGCAATGCCGTGGCTGCCGTCGGCGTATTCCGGGTAGACCCAGTCGTCGCCGCTGCGCACGAGGTTCCTGGGCGCAACGAATTCCGCCTCGGGCTGGCCCGCCAGACGGCCTTCCATGTAACTGGCCCAGATCGGCAGGGCCGTGGTGGCGCCGAACTCGTGCCGGCCCAGGCTGCGGTTATCGTCGAATCCCATCCACGCCACCGTGACGATGCCAGACGCGTAGCCGGCAAACCAGCCATCGACCGAATCGTTGGTGGTGCCGGTCTTGCCTGCCACGTCCGTGCGCCGCAGGTAGCGTTGCAGGCCTGCGCCGGTGCCGCTGGTCACCACGCTGCGCAGCAGGCTGTTCATCACATAGGCATTGCGCTCGGGAATCACGCGGTGTGGCTGGGGTTCGCTGTCGGCGCTAAACAGCACGTTGCCCGCGCCGTCGCTGATGCGCTCGATCAGGTAGGGCTCGGTGCGGTAGCCTTCGCTGGCGAAGACGCCATAGGCGGCGGCCAGCCGCAGCGGCGTGGTGGTGCCGGTGCCCAGGGCCAATGGCAGGTAGCGCGGCAGGCGCTGCTCGGAGAAGCCGAACTTGCCCGCATAGTCAACCGCATAGGGAATGCCGATCGTCTGCAAGGTCCGGATGGCAGGCAGGTTGCGCGACTCCGCCAGCGCCTGGCGCACGCTCACGGCGCCCAGGAAGCGGCCATCGTCGTTGCCCGGCTGCCAGCGCGACGAGGCATCCAGCGGCGCATCGTTGATCAGCGTGTTGGCCGACACGCCGCGCTCGAGCGCGGCGGAATAGATGAACGGCTTGAACGTCGAGCCCGGCTGGCGCAGCGCCTGCGTGGCATGGTTGAAGCGGCTGGTGGCAAAGTCCGCGCCGCCGATCATGGCCTCGATGGCGCCCGATCTGCTGTCCAGCGAGACCAGCGCGGCCTGCGGCGCGGCTTGCTGGCCATGGCGCTTGCCATACTGGTCCAGGCCCGCGTGCACGGCCTCGTAGGCCAGGCTTTGCCGCACCGATGATACCGTGGTGTAGACATTGAGGCCGCGGGTATAGGCGGCCTCGCCAAAGCGGTCGTAGGCGAGCTGGCGGGCCAGCTCCGCCACGTACTCGGCGTGCCCGTCAAAGCGGCCGTTGTGCGAGCCGGCCACCTGCAGCGTTTGCGCGCGGGCCGCCTGGTATTGCTGGTGCGAGATCATGCCGAGCGCCTGCATGCGCCCCAGCACATATTGCTGGCGCAGCTTGGCGCGCGGGAAATTGACCACGGGATTCATGGTCGACGGCGCCTTGGGCAGGCCGGCCAGCATCGCGGTTTCCGCCAGCGAGAGCGCATCCAGCGGCTTGCCGAAATACGCCTGCGCCGCGCTGCCAAAGCCATAGGCATGCTCGCCCAGGTAGACCTGGTTCATGTACAGCTCGAGGATGCGGTCTTTCGGCAGGGAGCGGTCGATCTTCCAGGCCAGCAGGATTTCATACCATTTGCGCGAGAGCGTTTTCTCGCGCGACAGGTAGAAGTTGCGCGCCACCTGCATGGTGATGGTGGAGGCGCCCTGGGCGTAGCCCTCGCCGATATTGGCCAGCGCGGCGCGGAAGATCCCGGGAATATCCACGCCGGCGTGCTGGTAGAACTGATCGTCTTCCGCCGCCAGCAGCGCGTTGGACATCTGCTTGGGCATGCGCTCCAGCGGGACGAATTCGCGGTGCTCGGTGCCGAACTCGCCAATCAGCACGTTGTCGCTGGTAAAGATCCGCAGCGGCAGGTCGGGGCGGTAGTCCCGCAGCGCATCGACGGCGGGGAGTTGACGAAGGCTCACCACGGCGGCGAACCCAACTAGCAGGGTGGAGGCTGCAGCCAGCGCCAGTGTGACGCTTGCTGCCTTTGCAACGACTCGTTTCATGCGCGCATTCTACCTTGGGGCGAACTCAGGGATGCCGGGCATGCCGTCCGGGGCTTGCGCCGCTGCCGGTTCCACGCCATCGGCCCGGGGCACTTCCGGCACTTCCGGCACAACCGGCCGGGCGCCGGGCCGGCCCACGCGCTGTGCGAACTCCGCCAGCGCGTGCCAGGTCTCGGGCTGCTCGATGATGGTGAAATGGTTGGTGCCCGGCATCATCTGCCGCGCCACGTGGCCGGGCCAGGCCGCGATCAGGCGCTCCGAGCATGCGTGGGGCACCACCTCGTCAACCTCGGCCAGCAGCACCTTGGTGCTCTGCACCACCTTCTTGCAGTGAGCGATCGAGTCAAAGTGATGGCGCATCAGTTGCCGCAGCGGCACCAGCGGGAAGCGCTTGCGCACGATTTCCAGCAAGGAGTCGTACGGCGTGATCAGCTGCAGGCTCTCGAAATCCTGCAGGTCCGCCAGCTGGATGGCTACGCCGGTGCCCAGGCTGCGGCCGACCACGTGCACGCGCGTGCCGGGGAACATGCGGCGCAGGTGCAGCAGGAACTGGCTGGCGTCTGCCACGGCGGCTGCTTCGGAGGGTTGGCCGTCCGAGTGGCCCAGGCCGCGGTAGTCCATGGTGGCAAAGCCCACGTCCGGCGGCAGCCAGGCCAGGTATTGCATGGTGTCCAGTACATCCTCGCCGCGCCCGGGCAGGTAGAACAGCAGGTCGCGCGCGGTTTGTGCGTCGCGCACGGTTTCCCCGGTTTGCGCGTCCTGGACGCCTTGGGCGCCGAAGACATAGCCGCGCAGGAAACCGCCCGGCACTTCGTGCGAGTAAGCGGAAATGCCCTCGGGCAGGTCCCGCGGCGGGCGGCGGCGGGCGTCGAACAGCAACCTGTCCTGGTTCAGCGTGAGGTAGGTCCAGTAGCAGGTGAAGCCGCCCGCAGTGAGCAGGACGGCGGCGAGGGCCTTGCGTGAATGGGGGGGCATGGGTTCGGAGGGTTTGTTCTGCCTGGCTTTACAGCGCAATGCGTGGGGGCGTTTCCTGGTGCTTTCTGGTGCTTTCTGGTGCTTCCTGGTGTTTCCTGGCGTCTCCCGGATCATTTTCCGGGGGGCACGGCATTCGACCGGGCAACCCGTGCGCAAGTTCTTGCCCGATTCTTGTACGATACGCCTCACATCAACGGCGGCCGGTGCGGCCGCGCACGGAGCCAAGGGCATGACCGGACAAAACGACCAGAAAGAGCAGAAAGACCAGCAAAACGACGTAGACAACCGCGCGGAAGAAGCCCGGGCGATGGAGCGTGTCGTCAACGCCACCCGCCAGGTGCAGGTGGCCTTTGCCGCGCTGCAGGGGCAGTTTGCGCCGCAGGGCAGCGGCAAGCCGTCAAAGATGGCGTTGCAGACCTTCGATGCGTCGCTGCAGGCGCTGGAAGATGCGCAAGCGGCATTTGACGACGTGCTGAACGACCTGCTCGACGGCAAGCGTTGATTCCGGCGGGCGCCGCCTCCGGCGCTCAGTGTGCGGGATAGGCGGCCACTTCGATCAGGTTCCCATCCGGGTCCCGGCAATAGATGGAGGTCATCGGGCCGAGCGCGCCGGTGCGCGCCGCCGGTCCCGCCTCGATCGGCACATGGTGCGCAATCCAGTGCGCGATCACGCTCTCCAGCGTGTTGTGGGTGATAAAGCAGAGATCGTCGCTGCCGGTGGTCGGGTGAACGCCGGTGAACCACGCCACGGTGTCTGTATCGATCGGGCGCAGGTTGATCTTCTGCTGGCCGAAGCGCACCGAGACCCGCTTGCCGGTGCGCGATTCGAAGTCCTCGCGCCGCATGCCCAGCACGCTCTCGTACCACGCCGCGCTGGTCTCCACGTCCTTCACATTCAGGACGATATGGTCGAAGCGATCTATCACAATGCTCATCGTGCGCCTTTCGAGGGAGTGAAACGGGAGTGGCCGGGCGCGCAGCGCGCGTGCGGCAAACATGTACTTTACACCCGACTTCCCGGTGGTGCGTGCGCGTTGCGCGCCCGGCATGTGATAAGGTCTGGCGGCAAGGCCGCCATGCCGCCAGACAGGCCGGCACGAAAGACGGCCTGACCCGGCCACGCCGGGATCCAGAACAGGAGACCTGCCGCCATGAGCAGCACGCTTGCCAGCCACGACGCCACGCCGCACGCCGATCCGGAGCGCCACATCCTGATTGCGCGCGCGCACGCGCGCTCCACCGGTTTCGGCCTCGAAGCCACCCATGCGGCGGACTATCAATCGCTGGGCGCGCGCGCGCTGCACGAACTGGTCGACGCCAACCAGATGCTGTACAAGCATGCGCTGCCGGTCATGGAAACCCTGCACGCGCAGATCGCCAATACCGAGAGCATGGTGCTGCTGACCGACAGCGGCGGCGTGATCCTGCACAGCCTGGGCGACGGCGATTTTGCCGACCGGGCCAGGCGCGTGGCCTTGGCGCCGGGCGTCTCGTGGGCGGAGTCGAGCAAGGGCACCAACGCCATCGGCACCGCGCTGGCCGAGGCCCGGCCGGCGGTGGTCCATGCCGACGAGCATTTCCTGCGTGCCAACCGCACGCTGACCTGTTCCTGCGTGCCGATCTCCGGGCCGTTTGGCCAAATGCTTGGGGCGCTCGACGTCAGCGGCGATCATCGCGGCTTCCACAAGCACACCATGGCGCTGGTGCGCATGTCGGCGCAGATGATCGAGAACCATCTGTTTTCCACCCATTTCACCGATGCCGCGCTGGTGCGCTTTCACGCGCGGCCGGAGTTCGTGGGCACGCTGTTCGAAGGCATGGCGGCGTTCGCGCCCGATGGCACCTTCCTGGCGGCCAACCGCAGCGGGCTGTTCCAGCTCGGCCTGTCTCCCGATACGCTGAACCGCCAGAGTTTTGCCGCCTTGTTCGGCATGCCGCTGGGCACAGCGCTCAAGCAGGGCGTCGATGCGCCGGGCCAGTTGTTGACACTGACCCTGCCAAGCCGTGTGCTCGTGTTCGCGCGCATCGCGCTGCTCGCGCCGCCGCGCCGCGCGCAGGCCGCGCGTGCAACCAAATCGGCAACTACCTCGGCGCTGGCCGCTCTCGATACCGGGGACGCTCGCATGGCCGCCGTGCTGCAGCGGGTCGACAAGGTGCGCGGACGTGATATTCCCATCCTGGTGCTGGGCCGCACCGGTACCGGCAAGGAGTGGCTGGCGCGCGCCATCCATCGCGATTCGCCACGCGGCGCGGCGCCATTCGTGGCCGTGAATTGCGCGTCGATCCCGGAGTCCCTGATCGAGGCGGAGCTGTTCGGTTACGAGGACGGGGCGTTCACCGGCGCGCGGCGGCGTGGCAGCCCGGGCAAGCTGGTGCAGGCGCACGGCGGCACCTTGTTCCTTGATGAGATCGGCGACATGCCGCTGGCGCAGCAGGTGCGGCTCATGCGCGTGCTGCAGGAGCGCGCGGTGACCCCGCTGGGCGGCGCCCACGCGATTCCCGTGGATTTGCGCATCATCTGCGCCACCCACCGCGACCTGCGCGCCATGATCGCGGCAGGCACCTTCCGCGAGGATCTGTACTACCGCATCAATGCGCTATCGGTGACGCTGCCGGCGCTGCGCGAGCGCACCGACCTGCCGGTGCTGGTGGAGCGCATCCTGACGCAGCAACTCGCGCAGGCGGAGCAGGGCGAGCACGGTGACGCGCATCCAACCCGCGTTGCCGCGGACGTGCTGGCGCATTTTCAGCGCCATCCCTGGCCGGGCAACCTGCGCCAGATGGTCAACGTGCTGCGCACCGCGGCCATCATGGCCGAAGGCGAAGAAGAGATTCGCGTGGAGCATCTGCCGGAGGATTTCGAGCGTGAGCCGATGTTCGCGCAGGACAGCGACGCCGCATCAGCCTTCATGCCCCCGACGCCGGTGATGCCCGTGACCCCCGCCGGTACCCCCGAGCGCCTGCGCGATCGGGAAGCCGCCATGATCCACCAGGCGCTGGCGCGCCACGGCGGCAACGTCAGCCTGGCCGCGCGCGAGCTTGGCCTGTCGCGCAATACGATTTACCGGCGGCTAAAGAGGAGCTAAAGCGGGGCTAAAGCGCGGCGGATCAACACCGGTTTCACGTCGTGCCGGCGCGTCACGGCGCCGGCTCACGCTCCAGCCGCGCCGCCTCTTCATCGCTGAACAATGCGGAGCGCGTCAGGAACCGCAACCCGGTCGGCCCTTCCAGCGAAAACATCCCGCCCGATCCGGGCACTACATCGATCACCAGCCGCGTGTGCTGCCAGTACTCGAACTGCGCGCGCGTCATGTAGAAATTCGCGCCACCGATCTCGCCGAGGCAGACATCGGCCTCGCCGATGATCAGGTCGCCGTCCGGGTAGCACATCGGCGCGCTGCCGTCGCAGCAGCCGCCCGACTGGTGGAACATCAACGCACCGTGCTGCGCGCGCAGGCGCTCGATCAGCGCCAGCGCGGCAGGCGTGGCGACGACGCGCTGCACGGCGTCGGGTGACTGGGGGGCGGGCATCGGGCGGCTCCTTGCCTTCAGGTGGTAACTTCAGGTGGCAACTTCGGATGGCAACTTCGGATGGCAACTTCGGATGGCAACTTCGGACGGCAACTTCGGACGGCAACTTCGGCTGGCAAACGTCAAGCAGCGAAGTCCATCACGACCCGGCCTTCGATATCGCCGGCGCGCATGCGCGTGAAGATCTCGTTGATCTTCTCCAGCGGCGCGGTGGACACGGTCGCCTTGACCGCCCCATGCGCGGCGAAGTCCAGCGACTCCTGCAGGTCGCTGCGGGTGCCGACGATGGAGCCGCGGATGGTAACGCCCTTGAGCACCACGTCGAAGATCGGGGTGGGGAAGTCCCCCGGTGGCAGGCCGTTGAGCGCAATCGTGCCGCCGCGCCGGACCATGCCGATCGCCTGGCCGAATGCCTTGGGCGACACCGCCGTCACCAGCGCGCCGTGCGCGCCGCCGATTTCCTTCTGCAGGAACGTCACGGGATCGGTGGTGCGCGCATTGACCGTGACCTCGGCGCCGAGCTTGCGGGCGAGTTCGAGCTTCTTGTCGTCGATATCCACCGCGGCCACGCGCAGGCCCATGGCGCGCGCATATTGCACCGCCACATGGCCAAGCCCGCCGATGCCGGAGATCACGACCCATTGGCCGGGCCGCGTGTCGGTGACTTTCAAGCCCTTGTAGACGGTCACGCCCGCGCAAAGGATCGGCGCGATCTCCACGAAGCCCACGCTGTCCGGCAGCAGGCCCACGTAGTTGGGATCGGCCACCACGTATTCGCCATAGCCGCCGTTGACCGAGTAGCCGGTGTTTTGCTGCTTCTCGCACAGGGTTTCCCAGCCTTGCAGGCAGTGCTCGCAGTAGCCGCAGGCGCTGTACAGCCAGGGCACGCCGACGCGATCGCCTTCCTTCACGCGGCTCACGCCCGCGCCTACCGCGGAGACATAGCCCACGCCTTCGTGGCCGGGAATAAAGGGCAGGGTCGGCTTGACCGGCCAGTCGCCTTCGGCGGCATGCAGGTCGGTGTGGCATACGCCGGAAGCTTCAATCTTGACCTGGATCTGGCCGCGCCCGGGTTGCGGCACGGGCACTTCATCGATCGTGAGCGGGGCGCCGAACTCCCGCACCACGGCGGCTTTCATCATCGCTGTCATCTCGACTCCTGATTCTGTTGGCAAAGACGCCCGCGCTGCGCGGCGGCAAGCCGGCAGGGGCGGGCGGCATGTCGATCATGTCATGGGCGCAAGCGCCCATTCTTGCGCTGTATCAAAAGAAGCCGAGCGCGTTCGGGCTGTAGCTCACCAGCAGGTTCTTGGTCTGCTGGTAGTGGTCCAGCATCATGCGATGGTTCTCGCGCCCGATGCCGGATTGCTTGTAGCCGCCAAACGCCGCATGCGCCGGGTAGGCGTGATAGCAGTTGGTCCACACGCGGCCGGCCTGGATGCCGCGGCCCATGCGGAAGGCGCGTGCGCCGTCTCGCGTCCATACGCCGGCGCCTAGCCCGTAGAGCGTGTCGTTGGCGATTTCCAGCGCTTCTTCCTCGTCCTTGAACGTGGTCACCGACACCACCGGGCCAAAGATCTCTTCCTGGAAAATGCGCATCTTGTTATGGCCCGAGAACACCGTGGGCTTGACGTAGTAGCCGCTCGCAAGGTCGCCACCCAGCGCGTTGCGCTCGCCACCGATCAGGCATTGCGCGCCTTCCTGCTTGCCCAGGTCGATATACGACAGGATCTTCTCAAGCTGCTCCTGAGAAGCCTGCGCGCCGATCATGGTGGCCTTGTCGAGCGGGTGGCCTTGCTTGATCGCTGCCACGCGCTTGAGCGCGCGCTCCATGAAGCGCTCGTAGATCGACTCCTGGATCAGCGCGCGCGACGGGCAGGTGCAGACCTCGCCCTGGTTCAGCGCGAACATGGCGAAGCCTTCCAGCGCCTTGTCGAAGTAGGCGTCGTCGGCGGACAGCACGTCCTCGAAGAAGATGTTGGGCGACTTGCCACCCAGTTCCAGCGTGACCGGGATCAGGTTCTGCGAGGCGTACTGCATGATCAGCCGGCCGGTGGTGGTTTCCCCGGTAAAGGCGATCTTGCTGATGCGCGAGCTGGAGGCCAGCGGCTTGCCTGCCTCGAGCCCGAAGCCGTTGATCACATTGAGCACGCCCGGCGGCAGCAGGTCGCCGATGATTTCCATCAGCACCAGGATCGAGGCCGGCGTTTGCTCCGCGGGCTTGAGCACCACGCAGTTGCCGGCGGCCAGCGCGGGCGCGAGCTTCCACGTGGCCATCAGGAGCGGGAAGTTCCACGGGATGATCTGGCCGACCACGCCCAACGGCTCATGGAAGTGATAGGCCACGGTGTCGTGGTCGATCTCGGAGATGCCGCCTTCCTGCGCGCGGATGCAGCCGGCGAAGTAGCGGAAATGGTCCACCGCCAGCGGCAGGTCGGCCGCCGTGGTTTCGCGGATGGGTTTGCCGTTGTCGATGGTCTCGGCCACCGCCAGCGTGACCAGGTTGGCCTCGATGCGGTCAGCGATGCGGTTCAGGATGTTGGCGCGTTCGGTGGTGGAGGTGCGGCCCCAGGCGCCCTTGGCGCGGTGCGCGGCGTCCAGCGCGGCGTCCACGTCCTTCTGGTTGGAGCGCGGCACGCGCGTGAAGGGCTTGCCGGTGACCGGCGAGATCGCTTCAAAGTACTGGCCATCGGCCGGGGCCAGCCAGGCGCCGCCGATATAGTTTTCGTACTGTTCCTTGTAGGGATACGCAACGCCCAGCTGGGCGATTTCCGCCATGTTCATGTCTGTCTCCGTTCTGTGATGTCCGTCGTGCCGCGTTGTTCGCGCACAAGCATCCATCCGCAAAAGCCGTGCCTGGCGGACACGGCGCAGCGAGAACGGCGAAACCACGTAAAACCTGGCAAGCAGGAGGCTATGCAGGCGGCTTCCAGTGTGCCGCGGTGCGCCAAGGTGTACCAATCTGGAACAGCGTGTGGCGCCTTGGCACAGGGGATTGACGCCTAGCTGCCGCTGGCATGGATCAGGAACTCGCGCAGCGCATCGGCGGGCTTGTCCAGCTTGCGCCCGGGTTGCCACAGCAGGCCCAGTTCCATGTCCGGCACGCCCTCGGCAATCGGCCGCGCCTCGATCTGCTTGCCTTCCAGCGACCACGGGCGGTACACCATGTCGGACAGTACGGTCACGCCAAAGCTGTGCGCCACCAGCCCGCGCAGCCCCTCCATCGAACTGGTGCGAAAGGCGATCGATGGCGTCAGCCGCTTGCTGCGCCAGTAGCGCAGCGTGGAGCGCTCGCCTTCATCCACCGTCAGCAGGATGTAGGGATGCGCCGCGATGTCCTTCAGCGTCAGCCTGGGCAACGCCAGCAGGGGATGCGACGGCGACGCCCATAGCTGGCGCCGCGAGCGGATCAGCGTGTGGTGGGCAAAGCGTTGCAGCCTCTCGATATTGGACAGCAGCCCGATGCCAAGCTCGATCTCCCCGGCCAGCACCGCGCGCTCGATGCCGGGACGGTCCATGTCGTGCAGGTCGAAATCGATATCCGGGTAGTTGGTGCGAAACCGCGCCAGCAGGCCCGGCAGCAGGTAGCCCAGCACCGTGTAGGACGCCGCCAGGCGCACCGTGCCGCTCAGGTTGTGCGCCTGGAAGCGCGGCTCGCGCAACGTGTCCTGCACGGCATCCAGGATCTGCCGGGCGCGCTGATGCAGCCGGTGGCCCTCCGCCGTCAGGGCCACGCCGTGCGGCAGGCGGTCAAACAGGCGCACGCCAAGCTGCTGCTCGAGCATCAGCACGGCATTGGTAATGGCCGATTGCGACACATGCTCGGCGGTGGCGGCCATGGAGAACTGGCCGGTCTCCGCCGCCGCGGCGAAATAGCGGAACTGCCGCAGGGTAATTTCCTTGGCGATGCGCTGCCCGCCGTCTTCCTTCCCGTGCCGCTCTTTCGCCATATGCCACTCCACTATGCGTTTTTCGGATACCAGCTCTCTGAATTCATGATTTTACGATATCGGCCAGCCTTCCTACACTCAGTGACAGCCCACAAGAGCACCCGGAGACAGCATCGATGAATGCCCCCCTATCCTCAGCCCAGCAAGATGCGCTAGCGTCGGTTTCCCTTGACGACAAATACACCCTGGAGAAAGGCCGCGTGTATCTCAGCGGCACCCAGGCGCTGGTGCGCCTGCCCATGCTGCAAAAGGCGCGCGACCTTGCCGCCGGACTGAATACGGCGGGCTTCATCTCCGGCTACCGCGGCTCCCCGCTGGGCGGCGTGGACCAGGCGCTGTGGAAGGCCAAGAAGCACCTGGCCGCCAGCGACGTGGTGTTCCAGCCCGGCGTGAACGAAGACCTGGCGGCTACCGCCGTGTGGGGCACCCAGCAGGTCAACCTGTTCCCGGACGCGACCCGCGACGGCGTGTTCTCGATGTGGTACGGCAAGGGCCCGGGCGTGGACCGCTCCATCGATGTGCTCAAGCACGCCAACTCGGCCGGCTCCGCAAAGCACGGCGGCGTGCTGCTGCTGGCGGGCGACGACCACGCCGCCAAGTCGTCCTCGGTGGCGCACCAGTCCGAGCATGTGCTGCTGGCCTCCGGCATTCCGGTGCTGTACCCGTCCAATGTGCAGGAATACCTCGACTACGGCCTGCACGGCTGGGCCATGAGCCGCTACTCCGGCCTGTGGGTATCGATGAAATGCGTGACCGACGTGGTGGAATCCACCGCCTCGGTGGAGGTCGATCCGGATCGCGTGCGGATCGTGCTGCCGGAAGACTTCGCCATGCCCGAGGGCGGCCTCAATATCCGCTGGCCAGATCCGCCGCTGGCGCAGGAAGCCCGCCTGCTCGACCACAAATGGTATGCGGCGCTGGCCTATATCCGTGCCAACAAGCTCAACCGCGTGGTGCTGGATTCGCCGAACGCGCGCTTTGGCATCATGACCGCCGGCAAGGCCTACCTCGACGTGCGCCAGGCGCTGTCGGACCTGGGCCTGGACGACGATACCTGCCGCCGTATCGGCATCCGCGTGTTCAAGGTGGGCTGCGTGTGGCCCCTGGACGCGCACGACGCGCGCGAGTTCGCCACCGGCCTGGAAGAGATCCTGGTGGTGGAAGAAAAACGCCAGATCCTCGAATACGCGCTCAAGGAAGAACTCTACAACTGGCGCGACGACGTGCGGCCCAAGGTCTACGGCAAGTTCGACGAGCGCGGCAACCACGGCGGCGAATGGTCGCTGCCGCGCGGCAACTGGCTGCTGCCGGCGCACTACGAGCTATCGCCCGCGCTGATCGCCAAGGCCATCGCCACCCGGCTGGAGAAGAGCGACCTGCCCACCGACGTGCGCGAGCGCATCGCCGCGCGCGTGGCGCTGATCGAGGCCAAGGAGCGCGAAGCCGCGCGCCCGCGCATCTCGGTGGAGCGCAAGCCCTGGTTCTGCTCGGGCTGCCCGCACAACACTTCCACCCGCGTGCCCGAAGGCTCGCGCGCGCTGGCCGGCATCGGCTGCCACTATATGGCGATGTGGATGGACCGCAATACCGACACCTTCAGCCAGATGGGCGGCGAGGGCGTGGCGTGGACCGGGCAGATGCATTTCACCGGCGAGAAGCATGTGTTCGTCAACCTCGGCGACGGCACCTATTTCCACTCGGGCCTGCTGGCGGTGCGCGCGTCCATCGCGGCCAAGGCCAATATCACCTACAAGATCCTGTTCAACGACGCCGTGGCGATGACCGGCGGCCAGCCGGTGGACGGCGTGCTGACGGTGCCGCAGATCGCTCACCAGGTGCTGGCCGAAGGCGCCAGCAAGATCGTGGTGGTCACCGACGAGCCCGAGAAATACGGCGACGGCGGCATGCTGCCCGCCAGCGTGACCGTGCACCACCGCGACCAGCTCGATGAGATCCAGGTCCAGCTGCGCGATACCGCCGGCGTCACCATCCTGATCTACGACCAGACCTGCGCCACCGAAAAACGCCGCCGCCGCAAGCGCGGCACCATGGCCGATCCCGCCAAGCGCGCGTTTATCAACGACGCGGTCTGCGAAGGCTGCGGCGACTGCTCGGTCAAGTCCAACTGCCTGTCGGTGGAGCCGCTGGAAACGCCGCTGGGCACGAAGCGCAAGATCAACCAATCGTCCTGCAACAAGGACTTCTCCTGCGTCAACGGCTTTTGCCCGAGCTTTGTCACGGCCGAAGGCGCGCAGGTGCGCAAGCCGGCCGCGGCGGGCGGCAAGGGCGCGCTCGCCGATTTCAGCGCGCTGCCGCAGCCGGCGCTCCCCACGCTGGAGCGGCCCTACGGCGTGCTGGTAACGGGCGTCGGCGGCACTGGCGTGGTCACCATCGGCGGCTTGCTCGGCATGGCCGCCCACCTGGAGCAAAAGGGCGTGACCGTGCTCGACATGGCCGGCCTGGCGCAGAAGGGCGGCGCGGTGATCAGCCACGTGCAGATCGCCCCGACCCCGGCCGCGCTGCACGCCACCCGCATCGCCACCGGCGAGGCACGGCTGGTGATCGGCTGCGACGCGATCGTCTCCGCCTCGCCCGAGGTCTTGTCCAAGACCCGGATCGACGTGACGGCAGCCGCCATCAACAGCGCCGATACGCCTACCGCCGACTTCATCAAGAACCCCAACTGGAAATTCCCGGGCGCCTCGGCCGAGCAAGACCTGCGCGCCAGCGTCGGCGACGCCTGCGCCTTTATCGACGCCAACGCGTGGGCCGTGAAGCTGCTGGCCGATTCGATCTACTCCAACCCGCTGCTGCTGGGCTTTGCCTGGCAAAAGGGCTGGGTCCCGTTGCGGCGCGAAAGCCTCGTGCGCGCCATCGAGCTGAACGGCGTAGCGGTGGAGAAGAACCTGCTGGCCTTCGACTGGGGCCGCTATCTGGCGCATCACGGCGAGGCTGCGCTCGCAGCGCAATTGCAGATCACGCCGCGTGCCCAGGTGGTGGCCATGCCGGAAACGCTCGATAGCGTCATCCGCCAGCGCGAAGCCCTGCTCACGGCCTACCAGAATCCGGCGTACGCCGCCCGGTATCGCGCCGCGGTCGAAAGCGTGCGCGCCGCCGAGAAGCGCGTGGGCGCCAACCCGCGCTTGCCGCTCGCCGAAGCCGTGGCGCGCAACCTGGCCAAGCTGATGGCCTACAAGGACGAGTACGAAGTCGCCCGCCTGTACGCCGACCCCGCCTTCCTGGACAAGCTGCGCGCGCAGTTCGAAGGCGAACCTGGCCGCGACTACCAGCTCAGCTTCCACCTGGCCCCCCCGCTGCTGGCAAAGCGGGACTCGCATGGCCACCTGGTCAAGCGCCGCTTCGGCCCGGCCATGCTGACCGCCTTCCGTCTGCTGGCACGCGCCAAGGGCTTGCGCGGCACCGCCTTCGACGTGTTCGGCAAGACCGCCGAGCGGCGCGCGGAACGCAAGCTGATCGAGGACTACATCGCGATGGCGGAGGAATTCGGCGCGACGCTGAATGCGGACCGGCTGGATACGGCGGTAGCGCTGGCAAGCCTGCCCGACGACATCCGCGGCTTCGGGCATGTCAAGGAAGCCAATATGGAGAAGGCGGCGGCGCGGCGTGTGGCGCTGCTGGCGCAGTATCGCGGGGCGGCGGCGCGGGTCGCGGCCTGAGCGGCTGCGGGCGCAATGGTTGGCGGGGCACGGACCGGGAGGGCGGGCGCTAGCTGTAGCGCAAGCGCTCCATCACGCTCCGCGCCGCTTTAGCGCGGCTGAAAAACAATCATCGCCATCCCGGCAATCGCCACCGCCACCCCGGCCAGATCCCAGTGGCTAGGCTTCACCCCATCCACCAGCCAGAGCCACAGGATAGCCACCGCAATATAGATGCCGCCATAAGCCGCATAGACCCGCCCGGAAGCATCCGGGTGCAGCGACAGCAGCCAGGCGAACAGCGCCAGCGACAGCGCGCCTGGCACCAGCAGCCATGCGCTGGCACCCTGGCGCAGCCACAGGTAGGGGAAATAGCAGCCCAGGATTTCCGCGCAGGCCGTGATGAGGTAAAGGGCGAACGTCTTCATGCGGCGCAGGCGGGTGCGTCGCCGGCCTGGCTGGCGGCATCGTTGTCATCGTTCCTGGCGCGCTTGCGCGCGGGCCTGCGTTTGCCGCCCCCCAGCTCGCCACCTTTGTAAGGCACCCGCCCCGACGGCACCACCGCCGACGCCAGTTCCACATGCCCTTCCTGGTCGTCGAAGAACATATGCGCGCCGAACGCCTGCAGCACTTGATCCTTGGGCAGGCCGCCGAGGAAGAAGGCTTCATCGATGCTGACGTTCCACGCGCGCAGGGTATGCACCACCCGGGTATGCGCCGGGCTGTTGCGTGCCGTCACGATGGCGATGCGCACCGGGCATTCCCCGGGCGGGAAATGCGACTGGATCTCCGCCAGCCGGAGCAGCAGCTTGGCAAACGGCCCCTCGGCCATGGCCTTGTGGCGGTGTCTCTGCTCATGCCGGACGAAGGCTTCCAGCCCTTTTTGCTTGAAGATCTGCTCGGACTCCGGCGAGAAGAGCACGGCATCGCCGTCAAAGGCAATGCGGATCTGGCCGGCGGGGGCGTGATAATCGGCTGGCGCAGCGTACAGCTGGGCCGCGGCCACGCCGCCGTCGATGGCGGCTTGCACGTCGGTGGCCTCGCGCGAGAGGAACAGGTCCACCTTGAAGGCTTGCAGGTAGCGCGAGATCGATTCGCCGCCGGTGAATGCCGCGCGGGTGATGTCGAGCCGGTGGGTCTCGATGGCGTTGAACGCGCGCAGCCCGGTGTCCGGCGAATTGCGCGAGATCACCACCACCTCGACCAGCCTTCGGTCCGGGATCAGGTGATTGAGTCCGAGCAGCGCCTGCACCAGCGGAAAGGCCGTGCCCGGCAGCAGGGGTTCGTCCTCATGCTGGCGCTGGTAGGCGGAGTAGGACGCCACCCCCTCGGATTGATAGATGCCGTTCTCGTGCTCGAGGTCGAACAACGCCCGGGACGAGATGCCGATGACGAGTTTGTCTGTGAGATCGTAGGCCATGCCGCAGTATAAAGGCAGACGATTCGGCGCTGGCAATGCGCCGGGCAAGCTGCGGCAGGGCAGGGGGCGTCAGCCCATCGTGAAGCCATCCTTCAGCGTCTCGCGCAGGTAGTCCACAAACACGCGCACGGCGCGCGGCAGGTAGGGGCTGTAGGGGCGGATGGCGAACAGGTGGTCGCCAAAGGCCCCCGCCGGGCGCCAGTTGGGCAGCACCTTGACCAGCCTGCCGGCGGCCACGTCCGCCTGGGCGGTGAAGTCCGGCAGCAGGGCGATGCCCAGTCCGCCCAGCGCCGCCTCGCGCAGGGCCTCGCTGTTGTTGGCGGCAAAGCTGCCGTGGATGGCCACGCTGCGCCGGGGGCCGGCGCCGCGCAGCGGCTCGAAGCTCCAGGTGGGCGATTCGCCCCGCCGGAAGTAATGCAGGCAGGCATGCTCGACCAGTTGCTCAGGGGTTTCGGGCGAGCCATGGCGCTTCAGGTAGCTGCGCGTTGCCACCAGCACCGTGTTCGTGCGGCATAGCGTCCAGGCGATATGCGTATCCGGTGCCACCGAGGCGTGCCGGATTGCCAGGTCGAAGCCCTCCTGCGCCAACGCGGTGAACTTGTCGGAAAACTCCATCTCGATCCGCACCTCCGGATAGGCCTTCAGGAAGGCCGGGATGCGCGGGACGATCTGCTGCCGGCCCAGCGCCACTGGCGCCGTGACCCGCAGCAAGCCGCGCGGCTCGCCGGCAAGATCGCGCACGCCGGCAAAACTGCGCTCGATGTCCGCGAAGGCGTTGCGTGTTGTGTCCGCGAGTTGCTGGCCGGCTTCGGTCAGCCGGACGCTGCGGGTGGTCCGCTGCACCAGCGGCACCCCGGCGCTGCGCTCCAGCTCCGCGATGCGCTGGCTCATGGCCCCCTTGCTCAGGCCCAGGCGCACGGCCGCGGCCGTGTAGCTGCCAAGCTCACCCAGCACGACCAGCGAGTAAAGGTGCGCCCAGTTGGGTTCTTTGTTTTCGTCTTCCATCGCGGCATTGTTTACTTTGCTAAACAATGAGTCAAGCCGCGCGGCATTGATGGGGGAAGGGGCCGTGACTACACTCGTCGCATTGGCTAATCCCTCCTACTCTTTCCCTCTCTTTTATTGGAAGGCAGCAACGTGAAGACTCCCATCGCATACACCGAAGGCGGCCAGCTGGGCCACTACATCAACGGCAGCCGGGTTGCCAGCGCCAGCGGCCGCGCGCAGGATGTCTTCAATCCGGCCACCGGCGCCGCCGCGCGCAGCGTGGCGCTGGGCTCGGCCGACGAAGCCGGCACCGCGGTTGCCGCCGCGGCTGCGGCCTTTGCGGCCTGGGCGGACACGCCCCCGATCCGCCGCGCGCGGGTCATGCAACGCTTCCTGCAACTGATGAACCAGCATCGCGACACGCTCGCGGCGATGATCACGGCGGAACACGGCAAGGTCTTTTCCGACGCGCAGGGCGAAGTCTCCCGGGGCATCGATATCATCGAGTTTGCCTGCGGTATTCCCCAGTTGCTCAAGGGCGACTACACGGACCAGGTCAGCACCGGGATGGACAACTGGACGCTGCGCCAGCCGCTGGGCGTGGTCGTTGGCATCACGCCGTTCAACTTCCCCTGCATGGTCCCGTGCTGGATGTTCCCGATCGCGCTGGCGGCCGGCAACACCTTTGTGCTCAAGCCCAGCGAGCGCGATCCCAGCGCCAGCCTGTTCATGGCGGATCTGCTGACCGAAGCCGGCTTGCCGGCCGGCGTGTTCAACGTGGTGCAGGGCGACAAGGTCGTGGTCGACGCACTGATCGCACATCCTGAGGTCAAGGCGGTGAGCTTTGTCGGCTCTACCCCGATCGCTCAGTACATCAGCGAGCGCTCGGCGCATTTCGGCAAGCGCGTGCAGGCGCTCGGCGGCGCCAAGAATCACCTGGTGGTCATGCCCGACGCGGACATCGAACAAGCCGTGGACGCCTTGATCGGCGCCGGCTACGGCTCGGCCGGCGAGCGCTGCATGGCGATCTCGATCGCCGTGCTGGTGGGCGATGTCGCGGACAAGATCCTGCCGCTGCTGGCCGAGCGCGTGAAGGCACTGGTGATCGGCAACGGCATGAACGCCGAGGCCGAGATGGGCCCCATCGTCACGCGCCAGGCCCTGGAGCGGATCGAAGGCTACGTCGGCCTCGGCGTGGCGGAAGGCGCCACGCTGGTGGTGGACGGGCGCGACTGCCGCGTGCCCGGCCATGAAGCAGGCTTCTTCACGGGCGGCACCTTGTTCGACAACGTGACCCCCGCCATGCGCATCTACAAGGAAGAAATCTTCGGCCCGGTGCTGGGCTGCGTGCGCGTGAAGGATTTTGCCCAGGCCGTGCAACTGGTCAACGACCATGAGTTCGGCAACGGCGTGGCCTGCTACACCAGCGACGGCGGCGTGGCGCGTGAGTTTGCGCGGCGCATCCAGGTCGGCATGGTCGGCATCAACGTGCCTATCCCGGTGCCGATGGCCTGGCACGGCTTTGGCGGCTGGAAGCGCAGCCTGTTTGGCGACACCCACGCGTATGGCGAGGAAGGCGTGCGCTTCTACACCAAGCAGAAGTCGGTCATGCAGCGCTGGCCCGACAGCATCGGCAAGGGCGCCGAGTTCGCCATGCCTACGGCGAAGTAAGCTGCGGGCGGCGGCATGTTGGCGCGCTAATCCGGATCCGAATCTGGATATGACCCACATGCCAGATCGATCCGCGTGCCAGTCCCGGCAGCACGTTGCGCTGCCAGCCGGCCAGCCGCAGCACGCTACGCTGCGGGCGGCCGGTGTTGCCTGCCAGTTCGGCAGCATCTGCCGCGGGCTCCTCCCTACAATCCAATAGAGAGGAACGAGGCCCACGGAGACCGCAATGCGTGCCCTGCCAAAGACAGCCGCCATCCAGATTGCCCCTGGCGAAGGGCACGACCCCGACATTGAGGAAACCAGCGAATGGCTCGACGCCCTGGCCGGCGTCTTCCGCACCGGCGGCGCGCCGCGTGCGCGCTTCCTGCTGGAGCGCCTTGCCGAGCATGCCAGCCATCTCGGCCTTGGCGAACGGGCCAATCCGTACTCGGCCTACCAGAACAGCATCGGCGTAGGCGAGCAGCCACGCTATCCCGGCGACCTTGCCATGGAGCAGCGGCTGACCTCGATCATCCGCTGGAACGCGCTGGCCATGGTGGTGCGCGCCAACAAGGCCTACGGCGAACTTGGCGGCCACCTTGCCAGCTATGCCTCCGCCGCCGAGATCTTCGAGGTGGGTTTCAATCACTTCTTCCGCGCCGACGATGGGGACCGCAAGGGCGACCTGGTCTACTTCCAGCCCCACTCCGCGCCAGGCGTCTATGCACGCGCCTTCCTGGAGGGCCGGCTGTCCGAGTCCCAACTGGCGAGCTACCGGCAGGAAACCGGCGGCGGCGGCCTCTCCTCCTATCCGCATCCCTGGCTGATGCCGGATTTCTGGCAATTCCCGACCGGCTCCATGGGCATCGGCCCGATCAGCGCCATCTACCAGGCCCGCTTCCTGCGCTACCTTGGGCATCGCGGCATTGCCGATACCGCTGCGCGGCGCGTGTGGGGCGTGTTCGGGGATGGCGAGATGGACGAGCCGGAATCGCTTGCCGCGCTCTCGCTGGCGGCGCGCGAGAAGCTCGACAACCTCACCTTCGTCATCAACTGCAACCTGCAGCGCCTCGACGGCCCGGTGCGCGGCAACGGCCAGGTGATCCATGAGCTGGAGGCGCTGTTTGGCGGCGCTGGCTGGCACGTCGTCAAGGTGGTCTGGGGTTCCGAGTGGGATGCGCTGTTTGCGCGCGACACCCATCACGCGCTGCTGCGGCGCTTTGCGGCGATGGTGGACGGCGAGTACCAGAACCTCGGGGCCAAGGATGGCGACTACAACCTGGCCCACTTCTTCAACACGGACCCCGAACTCAAGGCCCTGGTCGCCAGCATGAGCAGCGCGGATATCGATGCGCTGCGCCGGGGCGGCCATGACTTTCGCAAGCTGTACGCCGCATTCCAGGATGCGCAGGCGCACCAGGGCAAGCCCACCGTGATCCTCGCCAAGACCAAGAAGGGCTACGGCATGGGCGAAGCGGGTGAATCCCGCATGACGGCGCACCAGCAGAAAAAGCTTGATATCGACGCGCTGCGTGCCTTCCGCGACCGCTTTGCGCTGCCGCTGGACGACGATGCCGTGGCGCAGCTGCGCTTCTACAAGCCGGCCGACGACAGCCCGGAGATGACCTACCTCCATGCGCGCCGGCAGGCGCTGGGCGGCTACCTGCCCGCCCGCGCGCGCACCGCGCCCGCGCTGCGCATGCCAGAGCTGATGCAGTACGGCCGCTTCGCCATGGAGCCGGACGAGCGCGCCGTCTCCACCACCACGGGCGTGGTGCGCCTGTTTACCAACCTGATCAAGGACAAGGACATCGGCCCGCGCGTGGTGCCCATCGTGGCCGACGAGGCGCGCACCTTCGGCATGGCCAACCTGTTCCGGCAGATCGGCATCTACTCGCCGGTGGGCCAGCTCTACGAGCCGGAAGACGCCGGCTCGATGCTGTACTACAAGGAAAGCCAGCAAGGGCAACTGCTGGAAGAAGGCATCACCGAAGCCGGCGCGCTGGCGTCGTGGACGGCCGCGGCAACGTCATACAGCGTGAGCGGCGTCGCCATGCTGCCGTTCTATATCTACTACTCGATGTTCGGCTTCCAGCGCGTCGGCGACCTGATCTGGGCGGCGGCGGACCAGCGCGCGCGCGGCTTCCTGATCGGCGCCACCGCCGGGCGCACCACGCTTGCCGGCGAAGGCCTGCAGCACCAGGACGGCACCAGCCAGCTGATCGCCGCCACGGTGCCGAACTGCCGCGCCTACGATCCGGCCTTCGCCAGCGAAGCCGCGGTCATCATCCACCACGGCGCGCGCAGCATGCTGGAAGCGCAGCGCGACGAGTTCTACTACCTGACCGTCAACAACGAGAACTACTTGCAGGCGCCGCTGCGCGAGGACGCGCACGGCGACGTGATCAAGGGCATGTACCTTTTCGGCACGCGCGGCCCGGAAGGCGCCGCCACCAGCGTGAGGCTGCTCGGCTCGGGCGCCATCCTGCGCGAAGTCATCGCCGCCGCGGACCTGCTGGCAAGCGACTGGGACATCAAGTCAGAGATCTGGAGCGTGACCAGCTTTTCCGAACTGGCCAGGGACGCCCGCGAATGCGAGCGCGCCAGCCTGTTCGCCAGCGGCGGCGAAACGCAGAGCCATTTGCAGCGCTCGCTGCCGGGCGCTACCCCGGTCATCGCCGCCACCGACTACGTGCGGGCCTATGCGCAGCTCATCGCCTCGTACCTGCGCGCGCCGTTCACCGCGCTTGGCACGGACGGTTTCGGCCGCAGCGACACGCGCGCCGCGCTGCGCCGCTTCTTCGAGATCGACCGCTACCACGTGGCGATTGCCGCGCTGCGGTCGATTTCTCCGGCGCTGCATGCCAAGGGGCTGGAGCGCTATGGCGTGAAGATGGAGGTGGATGCGCCCTGGGCGCGTTAAGCCAGCGCCTGCGCGCTAGCTGCCAGCAAGTCCGTCGTCTCCTCAACGCCCGCGCTGAGGAGCCGCGAATCAGCATCACGGCCTCCTTGCGCATTGGCGCGCGCAAACGCATCACTCGGGCATCACTCGTTCGCTGGCGACGGCAGCCGCACAATGTCGCGGATGCTATCGCAAGCCGAATGTCTTCTTCGGCACGGCCGGCTTCCGCAAGGCCTCCTGAAATTCCCTGCGTCCTATCCCCGGGGTGCGGTGCTCCGGGATTTGTCATTGGAGTAGCCATGGCTTGCGTCGTCACTGAAGCTTGCATCAACTGCCGCTATGGAGATTGCGCGGAAGTCTGCCCCGTGCATGCGTTCCATCAGGGGCCGAACTTTATGGTGATCGACCCGTCGGTATGCCTGAATTGCACGATCTGCACCCTGGTGTGCCCGGTCAATGCCATCAAGAATGACTATGACCTGACGGAGAAGGAGCTCGGCTTCGTTGAACTCAATGACAAGTTGGCGAGGAAGTGGCCGGTGGTGAAAATCGGGGACGGGCCGCTGCCGGATGCCGACGATTGGGCGTTTCTGGAAAACAAGAGGGCGTTGCTGGTTTAGGGAGCAGGTTGAGGGTATATCGCGACGGAGAGCCGCCTTGCAAGCGGTCAGCCGTGTGGAGGATCAGAAAGCTCTCGGCACAGCCCATCGTCCCTGCCCTCTGGTGGCAGCACAACGATCGAGCGCGCGCAGCTAACGGGCCTTGGTGTCGATGGCAAGGCTGGTAAATGATTGTTGCAAAATCGAACAGAATGTCAGGTGCCTCGGCGCTACAGTGGCCCTTCCCATGCCTGAAGGCGTTTTTTGGAGGTACACGAATGAAGCAACAACTGGCGAAATCCTTGTTGATGGCTGGCGCAATGATCGCGTCCTATCCGCTATTCGCGCAGCAGGCCCAGCCCATTCAGCCGACCCAGCCGATGCAATCCAGCCAACCGGCGCAATCCATCCAGTCGGTGCCATCCGCCCAGCCAATGCAAGCCATGCCGGCGACAGCGCCGTCGGCCCAGGAGGCGCTGCCGGCCGCACGCGATGCCTATGCGCAGGGGGCCGAACAACCGGCGCAGGCGGGCATGGCGCCTGCACCAGCCGACCCGACACTGGCCCGCAGCCCCAACCCTGCAATGGACCCCGCCAGCATGAGCCTGGCTCCCGACGCGCTCGGAACGCGCCTTGGCCAGCGCAATCCTTTCCTCGACGGCGCTTGAGCGCCTATCCGCATTCTTGCGCGCTGTCAGTCTTGACCATCCCTTCGGTGTGCAACGCCCGGTGAACCCGGCAGCGCTTGGCGATGGCAAGCAGCGCGGCGCGCTGGTCCGCGTCGAGCGGGCCGCGCGTCCATCGCGCGCTCGCTCGGTTGATCGGAAATATCTGGTTGCGTGGCCAAGCCCTTGGTTTGCGCAGGAACATGCAGAACGGCGCGCTGCCTCAACGCCCCTTGCCCGCCTGCGCGCGCAGCGACTTCACATTGTCCGCACTCACGTCGCCAGGTTGGCCGCCATAGCTTGCCCGCAGGTAGCTAGCCAGGTCGGTCAGTTCCGCGTTGCTCAGGCGCGAGGCAAAGCCGGGCATGTCCTGCATGCTCTCCAGTCTGGGCCAATTTCGTGCTTCGATGCTGTCGAGAATGGACACGATCAGGTTATGCGGATCCGCGTTGCGCACGCTGGATTTGCCCAGCATCGCCACCGCCACATGTGGATTGCCGTCACCCTCGCGGCCATACGCGCACCACCCATTCGGCGA
Source organism: Cupriavidus sp. MPR-AND1C (assembly GCF_058809705.1). Taxonomy (NCBI): domain Bacteria; kingdom Pseudomonadati; phylum Pseudomonadota; class Betaproteobacteria; order Burkholderiales; family Burkholderiaceae; genus Cupriavidus; species Cupriavidus sp. MPR-AND1C. The sequence continues at coordinate 199,606 of NZ_JBXASU010000001.1, forward strand.
GGCGATCCATGATCGCAGCTGCCAGGAGGTATCCAAACCGGCCGTCGGCTCCGCAGCAAAGCGAGCCGCGAGCGAGCGCTTGCGTCCGTTACTTCACGCCACCGCTCGCCATCCTCGTCCATCCATCCCCATAGCTTCGCAAAACCCGCGCGCCATCGGACCACTTCGCGGTTTCCTCCATCGAGGCTTATTCGGTGCCCGCCAGCGCGCGTGTGGGCACACACACAATCACGCGGACTATGGCCGGCATCGAGTAACCCTAAACGGGAAGAGCCAAGTGGGTAGCGGCGGGACGAGGTCGCTTCCCGGCCATGAAGCGCCGCTCAGTCGCGCCTTTGCTCAGACGTTTGGTTGTCCAGTGTACCCACGAAGGGTACTCACGGTGTTGTGCAACGCCGCCCTTCCGCCAAGTTCAAACGCTAGTCAGAGCGTGTTTTTTTTGTGCGGGGTGTGGTCTTTCCGCGGGTGGTCCGGCGGCGGTGCTAGTGCAAAAGCCCCATAGATGGAGTGTTTGGTCCCGCACCGACATGCAGCAATCGTTTGGCAAAATAGGAACTCTCATCCTGTCGACCCTTAGGCTATACAGAATTGTCTATCGCATACGGTTACATCATTGCCGCCGCAAATCTCCTCGCTGGGATAATCATCGTGGCCGTAGGCATGCCGGATATCGGCCGGAACATGCGAGGAAAATCCCCATGGCTTCCGTTCGGAAGGACAAGCGCCTTTAGAATATTGACAGGGCGTCTGGTTCGCTTCTTCGCAGTGGGCGTGCTAGTGGCGGGCACGGCGCGTATTATTCTCCAGGTGGTTGGTGTACCAAGTCATCTCGATGATGCTCAATTTTTTCTGGCAAAAATCTCCTTTTGCATGGGCATGGTTTTTGTTGGCTTTTTCCAATATTTGCATCGGAAACGACGGGACTAGCTTTCGTTAACGGCTCAGTCCGCCTGGGATACGGCGCCAAAACAGGAACTCCAATGAACGCCACGAATATTCTCACCGCTATTCGCGCAGCCGCAGGTCTCGGCGCAGTAGCATCTTGGTTTTCACTGATCTGGTTGCTTGGCATTCCACTCTTCCTTACTAGCAGCAAGAGTTATTTCTTCGGCGGAATCGTCATCGGCGTTGCACTTTGGATATTCGCTCTGGCCGTGGCGTTAGCGGTGAAGTGCGCAAACTGCGGCAGGCGCATGCTGATCGATTTCCGATCGCCCTCCCTATACCCAGACTGGCAAGCGTTACGAGACCAGTTTTTCCCCCTGCAAGTGCTCATCGAGCCTGCAAGAACCAAATGCCTCCACTGTCAGGCATATGTCGGGACAGCACCCGAGCATCACGCTGGGGGGAAGCAACCAGCAAAGCAATCCGCGAATTCTGGAGATGGGCGGTGAGCAGGGAAATTCCCAAAAGGGAAGCGGGTCAGATTTTGGTACAGAACAGCGAGCTGGTCTTAAATGCATTCGGCTACTGGCCGGCCTTTCACGATTCAGAGGTTGTCACGTTCTGTATAAGGATGCCTGAGGAAGCCGGCCGGTATGTAGCTGATGCAACTATAGCAGTACGGCATGGCGGTCAGGACAACCCAGAGTGGACGGCTTCAGGCGAATTTCGGATCGTTGAATTCCTATGCCGGGATATAGCTGAGACCAATATTAATCTCAATGAACTGTCCGGCGGTGGCTGGCTGGACGAGATCGTCATATCGACGCAAAACAATGGTCGCCTCGGCTTTGATATGAGGCCTCTCGCTGGCTTTGATGTTCGGTTTAGTTGTCGATCTGTCGAGATCCTGGCGGTCGGCCCGGTGCCTTCCGCCTAGAAGTCGAATCAGTACTGAGTGCCATGAGTGTCCATGGCACATGGCAGCAGCCTTTGCAGAGCTTCCAGCATGTCATTTAGGCCCAGCGACGGCGCCTCCTGCGAATGCCAGGCTGGCGCCCCCCTTTGACCAATGATTCGCCCGCCAACTCGGCCGGGCGAGCGCCGGTTGTACCTCGGAAGCGGTCGCTACGGTGTCTCGATGCCCGAAAGGCCAGGGTCGATCAGAGACGACCACGCTTTGGCGGCGGGCATCCGACCGATCCAGGCCATCAGCAGCTGGTCAGGGTTGTCATTCCCCTCGCGCAATGGCACGATGCGGACATGGTGAACGTTTTTCTATAGGTCGAATCATGGCGCTATCGACCAACGCAAGACCTTATCTTGCACTGACACTTCTTGGCGTCATACTCGCTGTGGGAGCCGCGTCAGAAATCTATGGCAGAGCCTCAATTAACGTAGTAGGCCAAGTAGCGACTGATGAAACGAGGTGCCAGGAACCGCAGCATAACCGTTGCGTGACCAGGTATGTCCTCAGGGCGGTAGATGGTTCGACCACAGCATACAGCGCTGCCCCTACCGACCAATCATTACGACGCTACCTTCCTGTAGGAACTACCATTGAAAAACACCGGTGGCAACTCACGTACCGAGTCAACGGTGTCGAGGTCGACGACTTTCCAATATTGTTCTACGGTGGCCTTTTCTGGTCAGGGGTAGGCGCATTTGCATGGGGTCTCTACCTCCATAAGAAATGGCCGGCCTAATTCAAACTCTGAACGACCGCTTTGGAGCAAGGCGACCGACTCCTATGGGTCGGCTGCGGTCCTTCCCTTACCCGTTTCGGTGATCAGCGCGCTGAAATGAAGAAGCCGGTGTTTCCACCGACCTGCTGAGTTTGTAGGTATTGCGATGTATCGATACATACATTGCCAATCTGCATAAGTCCCTTTGCTGGCAAGGCGACCAGCTGATCATCCGCTCAACTAGGCATGGTTAAGGTATAAGTCGGCGAAGACCAGTGGTTCGCCGCCACGCTGGCATCCGTCAAGGTTGAAGTCCGCCCGATGAAGAAGCTGAAGGACGCCGCGGCTTAAGTTCGCTGGGATGGGCTGGAGAAAGAAGGGGAGCTGAGGCTTCCCATTTTCGTTTCGCCTGTTCCTAGACGACCGAGCGTGAGCGAATCAGTGTCTGCGTGCCTTGTGGAAGCACCTCTTCTGCGACCTCGAACAATCCGGATTTGAGGATAAGCGCCTTCAGGCTCCGCTCGCCAAAGCGCGCCTTGCGGTCAACCAGCGCGTCTGGTTCCTGGCGTTGTACGATTCCCGCAGCATAAGCCAGGTCGGTCCATCCATCTGCCCGTTTGGGAGCCGCTGCGACTTCTTCCAGCAATTCAATCATCCGGCTGCCCTGAAGATGCATGAGTTCAATAGCGGCCGTGGCCTCGCTGGATGCCCAGGAGTTCGCAGCCATCTGTAGCGTTTCAGCCATTGAGCCGTGCATTGATTTGAGGCGATGATGCATTGCGACAATCCTCTCTCGCTGCCGGTCCAGATGGACGCTAGCCTCGGTCATCGACGAAACTGAGCCAGGTTGCCAGCGTGGCAGGAAGTGATGCGCGAGTTCGTTGCGCTCAGCGGTTAGCGCTTCGAGGTCAGCTTCCAGAGCTTCCTTGTCCGACGGCTTGAGCTCGAACCGGAAGGTCGTGCTAAACCAGGGTTGGGAGACGTCAGCAGGCTCCTGATTTTGTGGCTGTTCTTCCGGGGGCGCGAGAAGTTCATTGCGAAATTTTCTCTGCAGTCCACCCAAAGACGTCGTTGTCAGGGCCGCATGTCGCGCCTCAAGTCGAGTCGCGGCGTCCGCCGGTGTCCCCTCGATCCTTGCAAGTCCCAGGATGGCCTTCAATAGGTGTTCCACCTGTTGATTCAGAAGTGGGTTCCGTCCCATCTTGAGGAGAACCTCGTCCTCGAGAGCCTAGACGCAGACGGATGTCACACCAACCGCAAGACCGGGGAATACCATTGTCATCGCGGAGGTGGGCGCGTCGGCTCAACCTCGACGCAGAGCCCGACCGCCTCAGCCGGTAAGTCGACCAATTCACTCGTGACGACTCGCAGCACATCATCTGGCCAGACCTGCTACACCGGTCCCCGCGGAGGCACTTACACGATTACGTCCAGCGGTCGCAAGGACTATGGTGGCTGCTAGTGCGGGATGGGCGAGGGTGCCCGCCGTTGGGCCGATCCCTGAACTATACCGTCACCCAGCCCCGCTCGACTCTCCCACCTTGCAATTCGGCGAAGAACTTTTCTGGGTTCTCGCCGATATCCAGGGACGCGGGCAGGACGAGTCACCGGGCGCGGCTGGGCTTGGCGCCGGTAGCGCTAGGACTGAGGTGATGTTTCAGTTCGGCAAACGGACATCGGCCAACGCTTGCTTCCAGACATCCCAATGTCCGGTCTACTCCTCGTATCGGACGTTCGGGCGCAGACCAGCGGCGTGCTTGCAGGTCGCTCAGCGTTCTAGTCCCACAAACGAAGGCTGGCGTTTTCCGAGGAAGGCTGCCACACCCTCACGGAAGTCGCTCCCTTGCAATGAAGCCGCGATCTCGCGCTCGGCCAGCGCTACGCTTTCACCCAGAGTCTGGCCGAGCGCGAGGTAAGACTGCCGCTTGGTCGCCGCGATTGCACTGGGCGAGCACAGGGTAGCCAATGTGGCGGCACGTTCGAGGACCTCTGGCAGAAAGCCATCGGTTTCGAGCACGGCTGAAACGAGGCCGGCCTGTTCCGCCTCCTGTGCGCTCATTGACCTGCCGCTGATCAGCCATTCGAGCGCACGAGACAGACCAATCAGCCTGGGCAGGATCCAGGCAATGCCGTGTTCGGCGGGTAGCCCGCGCCGCACGAAGGCTGGTACCAGGCGCGCTTCGCGGCTAGCGTAGCGGATGTCGCAATAGAGCGAGAGCACCAGCCCCACACCGGCTGCCGCGCCATTCAGAGCGCAGATGATCGGCTTGCCGATCGACAGCAGATAGCTGTAGCGCTGGCCAAAGTCCTCCCTGGCGGCGACATCGTTGGGCGCGTGAGCCGCGGTACTACTGACGTGTCGCGGGCCGGACGCCGCCAGCCGCGCGCGCGCCGCCGACAGGTCGGCGCCGGCGCAGAAGGCATTTCCGGCCCCGGTCAATACGATCACACGGACCTCGCGATCGTCCTGGCAGCGCTCTAGCGCAGTGCGCAGGCCGGCTTCCATCTCAGAGTTCCAGGCGTTGAGCTGGTCCGGCCGGTTTAGGGTGATGACGGCAATCCGGTTCGCCACTTCGCAGAGGATGATCTCGTTGGTGCCAGGGCTGGCCGCAGTCATGATTTGCTCCTCATGTGTTCAGTCATCAAGCGCAGCGCCTGGCGGTGCGCCTCGGTGGTGTGCGCCAGCGCCTGCATGCTGGCGCAGAGGTTGAGCACGGAGTCGAGCGTGTTGAGCTGGGACGCGTCCACCAGGCGCTTCGTCATCCTGACCGCGTGCCCCGGGTTCGCGGCGATCGCGCCCGCAAGCGTCAGCGCAGCGTCCATCAATGTCTCAGGCTCGGCCAGGCGCGACACGAGCCCCCACTCCAGCGCCTGCTGTGCACCGATGGCGTTGCCGGTGAGCGCCATTTCATAGGCGCGCGCCAGAGGCAGGGTGCGTGCCAGTAGCCAGGCGCCGCCGTCACCCGCCACCAGGCCAAGCTTGACGAAGCTCTCTGCAAAGGTCGCGCGGGTCGAGGCAATGCGGATGTCGCACATGCAGGCCAGGTCCAGTCCAGCACCAATGGCGGGGCCGTTGACCGCCGCGATCATCGGTATGTCGAGTTGCTGGAAGGCTCGCGGGATGCGCTGGATGCCATTGCGATAGCGCTCTTCGTTGGCGATCGGCTCGCCCGCGGCGAGCTGGGCCAGCGACTGCAGGCTGCCGCCGGCGCAGAATGCGGGCCCGGCCCCGGTCAGGACGGCCACGCGCAGGGCCGGGTCGGCGGAGATCTCCGCAAGCGCCGTGACGATGGCCTGGATGCAGGATTCGTCTGCAATGGCATTGCGCGTATGCGGGTGGTTCAGCGTGATGACGGCGATGCCGTCATCACGGACAATCTGGACGAAATCTGACATGGCTGGCGTTTTCTCTTGGCTGGGGGCCGGTTCTTGCTTCAGAACGCGCCTTGCTGGCGCAGTGTGTCGATTGCCGCGCGTGACAGACCGAGAAGCTCGCTCAGTACAGCCTCGTTGTGCTCGCCGAGGTCCGGGTTGGGCCTCAGTGCCAACGGTGGGGACTGGTGAAAGCGCAAGGGACTGTTGGGCAGGACCACCTCGCCCAATTTGGGATGCGTCACATAGTTCAGCATCCCGCGCTCGTGCATATGACGGTCGTGCACAACCTCATCGAGCGTGCGTACTGGCGCGCAGGGAAAGTGATGGGCCTGGCCGGCCGCCATGATCTCGGCGCGCGTCAGGTTGCGGGTCCAGGAGGCAACCAGTTCGTCCACTTCGCTCATCACCGCACAACGCGAGGCGTGTGTCGCGTAGCGTTCCTGCCTGCCCAGCTCAGGGCGCCCCATCGCCTGGCACAGCCCCGGCCAGTGACCTTCGGTAACGCAGATAATGGCGATGTAGCCATCCGTCGCCGAGTAGGTGTTGTAGGGCGACATTGCGAGCGCCCCGTGCCGGTTTCCGGTGCGCGGATTGCGTTCCGGGTCCTCGTAATACATCGTCAGGTTTGAGGCGAGAGCAGGATACATCGTGTCCTGCATGGCGATCTCGACAATCCTTCCGCGGCCGCTGCGTTCGCGCTCGAACAAGGCCGAGACGATAGCCCCATAGAGGTGGATACCGCCCATGAAATCGCTGATGGCCGGCCCTGCCTTGAGTGGGGGGCTGTCGGGATAGCCGGTCACGTGCATGGCCCCGCTCATGGCCTGAATGGTCAGGTCCATGGCAAGATGATCGCGATTCGGCCCACTGGTCCCGTAGCCCGAGGCGGACGCGTAGATCAAGCGAGGCTGGATCTCCAGCAGCGCCTCGGCCCCGAGGTCGAGGCGCTCCATCACGCCCGGCATGAAGTTCTCGAACACCACGTCCGCCTTGGCCACCAGGTCACGAAAGACGCTGCGGCCTTGCTCGGTCTTGAAGTTGAGCGTGATGCCGCGCTTGTTGGAATTAAGCATGGCCAGGGGCAACAGCGACTCGCGGCGTGCGCGCACCGGCTCGCCATGTGGCGGTTCGATCTTGATCACGTCGGCGCCGGCCATCGCCAGAAGGAAGCCGCAGTAGGGACCCTGATAGATCTGGCCCAGGTCGAGTACGGTACGGCCGGCAAGGGGAAGCTGGCGAGCCGGAAGTTGGTCGGTCACGCTCTTGGTCAGATTCGTCGTCATGATATGGCTCTCATTGTTTCTGCATCCCGGCCTGCCGGGCTGCCTGCTCCCAGCGGCTGATTTCCTCAAGCTGGAAGCGCCTCAGTTCGTTGGCATCGCCAACAAACGGCTCGCCGTAGGATTGCCGCACCTTCATCGCTGTTTCGGGCAAGCGGTAGATCGCCTGCAACTGCTTGTCGAGCAGGTCGACGATCAACGCCGGCGTACGAGCCGGAACGAAAGCGCCGGTCCAGTTGACCATGTAGTAGTTCCGGAAGCCCGACTCCTGCAGCGTCGGCACCTTGGGGAAAGCTTCGAAGCGCCGGTCGCCGGTCACAGCCAGCATCCGGACCTTGTCGGACTGGAGAAAGGGAACGACGGCGCCGAGGTCGACAAAGGCAAAGTCGAGCTGGCCGCCGGCCAGGTCCGACAAAGCCGGCGCCACGCCCTTGTAAGGTACCGGCGTAGCGCGGCCACCCGCAAATTGAAGAAAGAGTTCGGTGGCGACCTGGTAGGAGGCCGCACCGGCGCCGTAGTTGAGCGTGCCCGGCTGGGCTCGGCTGCGTGCTGCCAGATCGTCAATCGTTTTCACACCCGAAGAGCCTGGCACCACCACCGCCATCACGCCACGCGTCAATCGGGCCACCGGTGCGAAGTCCTTCACGGGGTTGTATGGCAAGCGCTTGAAGATGGCAACATTGGTTGCCATCGGTGAATTGCTGGCCAGGAAGATCGTATGGCCGTCGGCGTCGGCGCTGGCCACGGCCGCGGCTGCGATGAAGCTGTTGGCACCGGGCCGGTTCTCCACGACAACCGGCTTGCCCAGCCGCTCGCCGAGCTTCTGCGCGACATAGCGCGCAGTGGTATCAGCACCACTGCCGGGCGGGAACGATACCACCAGTCGGATTGGCTTATCCGGGTAGGCGCCCGCGCTGAAGGGCAGCGCCAGCAAGAGCAATGTGACCGCTCCGGCAAGGCGCATTGAGGTACGTCTGTTCATCTTGTCTCCACGCTAACTTATCGAGGGCGAGCTCTGTCTGGCTCGCATGGCTGCAGAATAGGCAGCCACAGACACGGCACCAATTGGGGCGGGTATATATCAGCCATACCACTACTGATATGACCTTGTAACCTTTATTGCGCGGGGAGTGCGTGGCTGATCTCGGTGCGCAGCCAAGCGCAGGCCGCGTCGCGGTGGGTGAGGTTGTGCCAAAACATCGAGACATCCGTGGCAGGCGCCTCGAAGGCAAGTTCGGCTACCACAACGTTGTCTGGCAAGGCCAGTCGCCTGGCTGTCCTTGCCGGGATGGCGCAGATCATGTCGGTCTCGCTGACGATCTGCGACGCCGCCATGAAGCTGGAAATGGTGTACACGACCTGGCGCGAGCCACCTTGCTTGCGGATGGTCCGGTCGATCAGTTCACCCAGCAGGGTAAGGCCGGTTGGCGAGACGTCCAGGTGGGGCAGGTTGCAGAAGTCCTTCAGGCTGATCCGTACATTCCCTCCGGTATTGCGCGGCTTGCGCATCACACAGACGAACGCCTCGGAATATAGGAGCCGAGAGCGGATCCCGGGTGCGGAGGGAAAGGCCGAGCCAATGCAGAGATCGAGTTCGCCGCTTGCCAACGCATCGACGGCGCCGCTCCGATGCAATGGACTGAACTGCGCCGTGATGGAGGGGGCGGCGGACCGCAGTGCGCTCAGCAAGGTCGGGGCCAGCAGGAGCTGAATATGCTCATTGCAGGCCAGCGAGAAGTGTCGCACGTGGGTGGCGGCATCGAAGGGCGCGTTGGCGCCCGCCAACTGAGCCGTGGTTTCCAGCAGTTTTTCCACGATCGGCAGCAATTCCTTGCCGTGCGAGGTCAGCAGCATATGGTTGCCTTCACGCACCAGCAGGGCATCCTGGAAGACGTCGCGCAGGCGATCGAGGGTTCGACTCATAGCCGGCTGCGACACCTCCATCTGGGCCGCCGCCTGCGATACGCTGCGCCCTCGCAACAGGGCGGCAAGCGCGTACAAAGTATGGAAGTCAACATTGCCCAGCCGGTCCAGACCGGATGTCGGGTTAGCTTTTTTTCCTGCTTTAATTTCGGGCTCCACGCCAACATTGAGATGGCCACATGATAGTAGCTATAGGAAAGGAGCTACGCGGATTTTGGTGAAGGAACGAAAAATCCCCAGCGTCGCGACGGCCTGCAGCTATCGAGCTTTTTTCGGTCCGACGTACGTTCGCTTCGGCCGATGACCTGCTGGTCGCGGTAAGCGAGGCGATGGCGGTTGTACTCCGGTAGCGGTCGTTCGCCTTCCGGCACTCGCAACGCCGCAGAAGGGTCGGGTGCTGCCGGCCAGATCTGGCTGATGTGGGACGCTTGCCGGCCAGGAGCAACCAGCCGATCAAAGAGCAGATTTCCTGTGCGATCGTAGCCGCCAAGTATTCTCACCCGTTTCCAAAATGGACACGAGTTCCCCCGAAGACAAAGGCACCGTTGAATCTCCTTCGGGCTTCAGCCCCCTTTGCGCGAGTCGATTGATTCAGTGCTTTCGGGTTTTCCCTCAATTCTGGGCGCGGATCGCGGTGAGACAATCCAGCCGTATCGCACGAATCAAGCGTCGTGGCGACGCAATGATCGCAGGCCAACCGAAGGGAGATAAATATGCATCGCTTTGCCGCTCTTTCCGCTGTCCCGGTCGCTTTTGCTTGCGGCTACCTTGCGGCCCACATGGGGGTACCGCTGGCCCACGCGCAGACCCCGCCCGCCACGCTGGCGCCGCTGATCATCAACCTGGCGGCCATGACCAATGAAGACATCGGGCCGCAGATACCCAATATGGGCACGCTGCGTACGAAAGGGCTGGTGGCGACGCCACACGGGACCGTTGCGGTGCAATCGGGCAACGTTCCAAAGCACTACCACACCAGCGCCGACGAGATCCAGTATGTCATTTCAGGAAAGGGAATATTCTGGCTGGGCAGTGAACAGCGCGAGGTCGGCCCCGGTGACCTGATCGTCATTCCGAAGGGTGTCGCGCACGCGGGTTCGATCGCAACCAGCGGCGATTTCAAGGCACTGGCAATCAAGTTACCGCCGCAGGCTGCCGGCGATACCCACCTGCTGCCCTGAAACCTCAACGGCCAGAGGGCAGATACTCTGGCTCGCCCAAAAGGCCAGGTTGTTATCGTCTTTCTGCTCCCTCCAGCCGTCTCCTCACGGCCAACTACGGTCGGTGGCACGAGCTTTCACGTGGCCATTCGAACGGCGGCTTCGCCCAGCCACGCAAAGGCATCCGATCTTTCGTGGACGTCGTTCAACACCCGCTGCCGACCGGTGGTCCGATTGGCGCGTGCCCCAACGATCAGTACACGCCCATGTAGTCGCGCTTGCCGATATCAACTCCGTTGTGGCGCAGGATTGCGTAGGCGGTCGTGATATGGAAGAAAAACTGCGGCAGTCCGTAGTTTTGCAGATAGGCGTTGCCGACCAGCCGCTTCTCTTTCGGCGTGCCGGGACGCAGGACGATCTCCCTGTGTTCGCTCCCGTCGAATTGCGCGGCGTCGAATGCGCCAATGTAGGCTAGGGTCTTAGAGATCAGCGCTTGCAGGTCGGCAAACGTGACCTCAGTGTCGGCCCACGAAGGCACTTCCACACCGGCCAGGCGCGAGGTGATGCCCTTAGCGAAATCGGCGGCGATCTGCACCTGGCGCACCAGCGGGAACATGTCCGGGAACAGGCGCGCTTGCAGCAGCGCGTTCGGGTCGATGCTCTTTTCGGTAGCGTGTGCTTCGGCCTTCGTGAGTACCTCGGACAATGCCGCCAGCATTTGCTTGAAAACGGGGACGGAGGCGCTGTAGATGGAAATGGTCATGATCACTCTTTCAGTCGACGTTGAATGCCGCGCGGAAGATGCCGCACCGGCCTGTTTTAATGTTTGGACGCGTGATTGTACTGACTAAATGAATGAGATGAAGAAGCGCCTGTCACTACTTGCCCAGGGAATCCCGGCACGACCGGCGCGAATCGCCGCAATCGTGCCTGGACGCCACGCGACCGTCGTAGGTCGCGGATAAGCGCTTTCTTGAACGCCATGGAGGCATCCTGCACCGCCCCGGCGGTCATCGGACCCTTCACAAAATGGGCGATCAGTTCCTCGGGAATGGCCGGCAGCTCCCGGGCTGCGGCAAGGCTCGTCTTCGTTTTGCGTGGCATGACATGCTCCTTGGTGACATGTTATGCCCTAAACACAAAAATCCTGACACCCCCCCAAGCGGCCCGAGCGTCGGCGCGCCTCCGCGAAGCAATCTCGGCTGCGACATCGGGAAGGAACCCAGTTCCTCTGAAGCGCCGCCCCTCTGTCCTGGGAAGTTGGAGCATTGCCAACACATATCGATGCAAACGTCTATCTAGAACCAACCAAACCGATTGCCGCAGCCTCAAAAGGTGCTGTCTACGCCTGGCATGTTTGCTGCTGAGATGTATCGCGACCCAATCACGGAGCCCGCACCTCTCGACAAGGAGAAGAACATGTCCGCCATCCTCATCCACGATCTGTCCAAGGTCGATACCCTCGAATCCGCCGCTCTGGCAAAAATCTACGGAGGCATCTTCAGAAAGGTCCTCATGGTGCCCGACTACAAGGAGCCGACTGTCATCTATGACGACGGTATCAACATCCGCACCACGGATCCTTCCAAGAGCAACGTTGGCTACGATTCGCCTTTCACCCCGATCCCGGCCTGATCGGCCCCTCAGTCGCAAGGCGACCGGCGCCCGTGGTCCATGACCCATGGGCGCCATTGCACTGCCGGCCTGACGCTGTAGAAGATCGCTAATTCCGCTAGCGGTACCCAAAAATGCTGCTAGCGTAGCTTCTTGGCGAACTGAGAAGGGATATCCGTATGCGAGCGGCGATGGCCTGCTCGCATGAGCTCTGTGACGGCGACGACATGCCTCGCTTGTGCGGAGGGGTGGAATTGGCGCTACCTATACATGCGCAGGCAGTTACGTCGCGGCTGTCGTCCTGGATGCTCACCAAGAAGGGCAGTGATCAAACGAATCCGGCGAATTGCCATGGACACGAAGTCATGGCTTATAGGCGACGGCCTCGACTTCAATCTTGGTGCCGGCCATGTTCTTGCCCTGTAATGTCAAACGTGCCGGCTTGCCACCCTGAAAGAACTCGCCGTAAATGCGATTGAATTCATCAAAGTCGCGCGGGTCTTCAAGCCACACCGTTGTCTTCACGACATCGTCGAGCGTACACCCTGCCAGTGCAAGTACGCTGGCTACGTTGTGCAAGGTCTGGCGTGTTTGTACTTCTATCCCACCGACGACAAGAGTACCGTCTTCCGCCCTTGCCACTTGACCGGATACAAACACAAAGTCACCGGCCTTCGTCGCCAGCGAGCGCGGTAGAGTTCGTGTTGCCGGATTGCTCTCTGCGAAGCAATCAATCGTCATGTTTGGCACCTTTGTGAAGAGTCCAACCAATCATATGCCGCGGTACCGCCCGTTGGCCGTCTCTTGCCGGCCATGAGGTGACATTGGCATGTCGTGTGGTTCGACCGTTCGGACGGCTGCGCCACTCAGCAAGCGGTCTTTCGATTGCCGAGAGCAAATTTTGCTGAACCGGGGTGTTCACCATGCCCCTTCTCCGATTCCTTTTAGCCAGGGCTGTAGGTCACGACGGTTCGGCGTGGGCTGAACCAGCCTGTCCACTCCCCGAGATTACCCAACCTGCCATGACGGCCGAAGCCATTCGCCGGAAAGCAGCCGACGGCGAACGCGTCGTCAATCATCGAGCCCTCGCAGTTCGCCATCCAGGGATCGTGTAAATCCCAACGAGAAGACAGAGTTACGGAAGCCACCTCGTGCGGCGTTTTCCCATTCGAGTTCGCTGGGCAAGGCGACGCGCCAATTGCCATGACACACGACGGCGGCGATCTCATTGTCACGAAGGTCCGGCGAGGTAGCGAGTATACCGTGTAGCCATTTGCAGTAGGCTAGCGTGTCATACCAACTCACATAGCGCATCGGCCGATTGTCGGGGCGCGCCGATACCGTAAAATCCATTACAGCCTGACCGAGATTCGCGACACGACTACCACATCGCTCTCCAATGCGCGGTTAGCGCCAGTTTTGCTCTGCCCACTGGCAAACTCTTTGCCACTCCGGGGTCTTCATATACGTCTCGGTCTCTCTCTCCAGATCCGGCACCTTCTTCCAGTCGTCCAGCGCGACGGGTTGATCGAGTATGAAATTTCCGCGCTGATAGCTCTCATTCAGTATCTGCTCGGCCTGGCGGGTCGCGACCATCGCCGTTGTATCCATCGTTAGCCCGAGCAGGGCTGCTGCCGGTACCCCGCCGCTTTCGACGGGCCACAACCATTTTGTGACGCCCCATTTCAACGGATTGCCGACTGCGGATTGGACAATACCCTCCATGCTCGTACCGGTTCCAAGCGATAGCATGCGCAAATTGTCCAGGCTCCCTGCGCGACCGCTGCCCAGCGCCTCGGTAATGGCGGTCACCGAGGGGTTGTTGGCAAAGACGCCGCCATCGGCGAAATAGCCGAAGCCGGCAACTTCGTAAGGCGGGAAATAGGAAGGCGCAGCCGACGTGGCAAGTGCGGCGTCGCACAGGCTGACATTGCTGAATACATTGTTCTTTGCGTTGGAGAAAGTGCAGGGGGCCCAGCTTCGTAAGGCCGGATCCCACAAGCGTGCCGAGTTGATTGCCACAAAACGGGGCAGATCCGCCAGCTTGCTATCGCCGAGCAGATCCTTGGCGATCTGCTTGAACCCAGTGTTGACGTATTGGCATTCGATATAACCCGGTCCGCCAAGGGCAACGCCATCTTCGAGCGCTTTCTTTCGCGCCTCCCATGACCAGTTCTCCTTAAATATTTCCGAGCCCTTGGTCTTGTAGATGTCGACGACATGGGAAATGTCGACGCCGCGCGCTAGCGCCAGGGCGAGGAGGCCGCCGGTGGACGTGCCGGCAAAGGCGTCCGCCTTCTCGATGATACGACTGCGTTTATCGAGGTCCTGAATCAGCAGGGCGGTGATCAACCCCCGAATACCGCCGCCATCACAACTGAGGATCTTGAAGGTCATCGCACTTCCCATTGTTTAGTGGATGAATCAGTAGTCAGACATTCCACCCTACATTCGAACTGTCCATCAGAGGAGAACGTCAATACCGGGGGTTGGCTAAATTCAAGCAGACTTATTAAGAATACTGAAAGCCTGCATGCCACGAATGACTCGCAGGGCCTTACTGCGTCTCAAACCTGACGTCCAGCACCGTGTATTCATTCCACGCGTATAAATAGCCGTTATCTTTGGAGTAAAGCGATAGTTTTTGGTTGTTTTCCTCTGAAATAAAATTGGAATCCTGATGTTTCCATCCTCTCGCGCCGATCCAGTTATAAAACCCGACGTACGCTTGATTGCTGACGGAAAGGTATCTACTGGTGTCTTTGATCCGGTAATAATTTACATTATTGTAGGGGTATTGTTCCAGCGTGACTGCTTTTGCAGCATCGTCGACGAGGATTGCCCAATCGCTGTCGTTCTTCCCAAGCCAGCCTAACTGGACGCCGTTACTATAAAGTGCCAGCTTAATCGTGTTAACGGCGTTTCCCGCAAAAGGAGCTGCGTTGGCAAAGTCCGAAAAATTCCCCTGCGGTTTGATGTCGCTCGGATTCGTAGTCATAATCCCCACCTTAAAAGTCAAGTGTTTCCCTTCGCCGTCATGTAAAAGGCTCTTGCGAATTACACCGGTGAGGGCCCATCAAAAGCGCTTATATCGTGAACTCCTCGGCTCGCTGATGCTGCGGGGCGATGGCCGACAGTGACGCGCTCGACAACGCGAGCTTCGTCACCCTGTTAGTCAGAAAACCGCCGGACGCAAACGCAACCAAGCGAGCTGATGTCGCACAATAATGCAAGGTCCGAGGTAGGTTAATTCTAAAACTGGCACACCGGAAGTAGAAGATATTGAATGCAGAGTATCGCGACGTCTAATACGTAAAGCAGGTGAAACACTTCCAATTATACGAAGCGAATCTTGTGATGATTTTATATGAAGCTGTTCAATTCCAGAACCGGAGTGCAAAGTTAGCTGGCGCCCGCGATGTTGCGTAAATAGGTGCTGGTAATTGACGCCATAGCCAATCTGAAATTTCTCGACATTTTTTGGAAGCAAGGTGGCATATGGATGACGTTCCCCTCTGCCAGAAATAGTGGCCACCAGTGCGATGATGTTGTGGAAGATCCACGGCCCTTCCAAGAGGCTAGGCCAATCACCGGGTCCAATAAACTACCCGCCCACCATAGACTCCGTAATGGCGGGCCAAGCGCCGCGTCTTCGCCCCCCCCTGCCACCCATCGCCGCTTTTTTGATAGTTCGGAAAGACAGGGAAATAGACCTTTCAGCAAGTACTTCGCCCGGACACCCACAACGATGTTAGAGACCATCTCGGGAAGCGACTCGCAAATAACGGGGGTCCCGGGTATTTTGGCGCACACACGCTTCTGCCGCCCGCAGCGCGGACGACCGTTGGACAACAGAGAGCGGCCGTCGCGAGAGCGAAGACTCCAATGGCGCACACGGGTCGGCTCCTGCCCTACGCGGCCGGTCCGGGAGGAATGCTCTGTTGTGTTCAGCGTCGGGCCGCATGCGGCCACGAACCGTCATTCGCTCGCATCAACTATTCGACATCCGGCAGGCAGTTCGGCCTCTGAAAGCGGACGCTCAAGGCGCTCTTGGACGACCGCGTTATATTTATGCGTGAAGCCTACGCGCCTTGACGCAGCGCTTGAGCAACGACGACGAACGCAGGAGTCGGTTGCCGGCGGCTCGGATAGTACAGGTGAAAGCCGGAAAACGACGGACACCATTCGGACAGCACTTGCAGCAACTCCCCGCTCGCGAGTTGCGACTGCACCCGTTGTTCGGGAACGAAGGCGAGGCCGACGCCAGCAAGTGCGGCCTTGACGGCCATCGTCGCCGTATTGAACACGAGTTGCCCTTCGACGCGCACGTTCAGTTCGCGTCCTCCCTTCCTGAACTCCCACGCGTAAATGCCACCGGCCGTTGGCAGCCGGATGTTGATGCAGCTGTGCGCCGTCAGGTCCTGCGGCGTCTTCGGCTTCGAGTGCCTAGCGAAATACTCCGGCGTGCCAACCACGGCCATGCGCACATCGGGGCCGATGCGAACGGCGACCATATCCTTGGCGACCTGCTCGCCAAGCCGCACTCCTGCATCGAGCCGTTGTTCAACGATGTCCGTGAGTCCGTTGTCGACTACGATTTCGATCGTGATGTCCGGATAGCCAGGCAGAAGCCGTTCAATTACCGGCCACAGCAGCAGTTCTGCCGCGTGTTCTCCAGCGGAGATGCGCACCGTGCCCGCCGGCGTGTCACGCAGAGCGGTGAGCGCACTCAGCTCGGCCTCGATCTCATCCAGGCGGGGGCCGACCGACTGGATCAGCCGTTCGCCGGCTTGCGTCGGCGAAATATTGCGAGTAGTCCTCGTCAGAAGCCGCAGCCCGAGCCGGTCTTCCAGATTGCGCACAGTCTGACTGAGCGCAGACTGCGAAACGCCGAGCTTCGCGGCCGCTTTTGTGAAGCTGCCATCACGTGCGACGGCCAGAAACGCGGTGATATCGGAGAGGTCGGAGCGCGCCATTTATAAGCCTGCCTTCTAGCATCATGCGGATTCTAGCTCTTTATCGCGGGAAGACGCGTTGCTAAATTGAAGGTCGAGATACCAATCCAAGGAGCGTCCATGGAAATCACAAGAAGGGGCTCGCAGCCTTCGGCGCAAGGGCCCGCTGAGTACTTCACGGGAACAGTGCGAGTCGATGCACCATTCTCAGGCGAGCAGCCGGCCCCGATTGGCGGCGCGTCGATGACGTTCGAACCGGGCGCGCGGACTGCCTGGCATACACATCCGCTCGGTCAGACACTGATCGTGATCGCAGGCCTCGGTTTGGTGCAGCGCGAGGGCGGCGCAGTTCAGGAGATCGGGCCTGGCGACATCGTCTGGATCGCACCCGGCGAAAAGCACTGGCATGGCGCGACTGCGATCACGGCGATGACGCACATCGCTATCGCTGAAAGGCTTAACGGCAGCCCGGTCGACTGGATGGAAAAGGTCACAGACGAGCAGTACCTGGCCGGCGTGACAGTAAGCGATCAAGGAGTTGGATCATGAAGAAGCGTATTCTCGGAAAGAACGGGCTGGAAGTCTCTGCTATCGGCCTCGGGTGCATGGGCCTGAGCTTCGGACTCGGGCCCGCAACGGAGCGCAGTGAAGCGCTGCAGGTCATCCGCTCGGCCGTAGATCGCGGTGTAACGCTGTTCGACACAGCCGAAGGCTATGGCCCCTTCATCAACGAAGATTTGGTCGGAGAGGCGTTGCAGCCGGTCCGGGACCAGGTACTGGTGTGCACGAAGTTCGGCTTCGCGATCAATGAGAAAGGCGAATTGACCGGACTCGACAGCCGGCCCTCGCATATTCGCGCGGTGGTCGATGCTTCCCTTAAACGCCTGCGCACCGATCATATCGACCTCCTTTATCAGCACCGCGTTGACCCGAACGTGCCGATGGAGGACGTTGCTGGTGCTGTCAAAGATCTCATCGCCGAAGGAAAGGTCCTGCACTTCGGCTTGTCGGAGGCAAGCGCGGCAAACATCCGCCTGGCACACGCGGTGCAGCCGGTGACGGCCATTCAGGACCATTACTCACTCTGGATGCGCGAGCCTGAGCAGACGAAGTTTTCTCTCTGCGAGGAGCTGGGCATTGGCCTCGTTGCATGGGGCCCGCTCGGCCAGGGTTTCCTGACCGGCAAGATCACGCGAGGCATGAAGTTTGACGATGCCAACGACCTGCGCAAGCATTTCCCGCGCTTCACGCCTGAAGCCATGGAGGCCAACTTCAAGGTCGTCGACTTTCTGAAGGACCTGGCCGCCCGCAAAAACAGCATGCCGGCTCAGGTTGCGCTGGCCTGGCTGCTCGCGCAGAAGCCTTGGATCGTGCCGATCCCCGGCGGTACAAAGATCGAGCACCTCGATGACAACTTGCCGGCCGCCGACCTTGTGCTGACGCCGGACGACATGCGCGAGATCGACAACGCCTTCGAGACGATCGACATCAAGGGCGCGCCGCTGTCGGCTGCCCTGGCTGCGATGATCGACCGCTAGGACGAAACGATGCACAAACGTATCCTTGGTAAGGACGGATTGGAAGTCTCCGCGCTTGGCCTCGGCTGCATGGGCATGAGCGCGAATTACGGTCCTGCGCCCGACAAGCAGGAGATGATCGGGCTGCTGCATGCGGCCGTGGATCGCGGCGTGACGTTCTTCGATACCGCCGAAGTGTACGGGCCGTTCGTCAACGAAGAACTGGTCGGTGAAGCGCTCGCGCCCCTGCGCGACCAGGTCGTGATCGCGACGAAGTTCGGCTTCGACATCGATCCGCAGGCGCGCGAGCGCAAGGGCTTCGACAGTCGGCCTGAGCATATTCGAGCGGTCTGCGAGGCGTCGCTGAAGCGCCTGCGCACGGACCGCATTGATCTTCTGTACCAGCACCGCGTCGACCCAAACGTGCCGCCCGAGGACGTGGCTGGCACGGTGAAGGATCTGATTGCTGAAGGAAAGGTCAGGCACTTCGGGCTTTCGGAGGTTGGAGCCGCAACGATTCGCCGGGCTCATGCGGTGCACGCGGTTGCCGCCGTGCAAAACGAGTATTCGTTATGGGCCCGCGACGTTGAAGCTGAAGTGCTCCCGGCATGCGAGGAACTGGGCATCGGCTTCGTGCCCTGGAGTCCTCTCGGTCAGGGCTTTCTGACCGGCAAGATCGATCCCAAGGCGGGCTTTGATAAATCCGACGTCCGGTCCTGGTTTCCGCGCTTCACCCCCGACGCGATGCAGGCCAATCAGGCGTTCGTCGACCTGCTAAACGAGATCGCGAGCAAACAAGAGGTGACTGCCGCACAGATCGCGCTGGCATGGCTCCTTGCCAAAAAGCCCTGGATCGTGCCGATCCCCGGAACCCGAAAGCTGCATCGGCTTGACGAGAACCTGGCTTCGGCGAGCGTCATGCTGACAGCGGACGACATGCGGGAGATTGAAACGGCGGCGGCAAAAATCGAGGTGCAAGGCGCCCGGGGAACCGGCCACGAACAGCACGCCTGACCTGTGCCTCAACATCACATGCAAGGAAATAAATATGCAAAAGCGAATTCTCGGTAAAAGCGGCCTCGAAGTCTCTGCCCTCGGTCTTGGCTGCATGGGACTCAGCTATGGCTACGGTCCCGCCGCCGACAAGACCCACGCGCTCAAGCTGATCCGCACCGCGTTCGAATGCGGCGTGACATTTTTCGATACGGCCGAAGCCTATGCGCAAGGCGCCAACGAAGAGTTGTTGGGCGAGGCGCTGCAGCCATTTCGGGACCAGGTCGTTATCGCGACGAAGTTCGGTTTCCAGGATGGCGACGCCAGCAAGGGCCAGGATAGCCGACCGGAGCGCATCCGCGAAGTGGCGGACGCTGCGCTGAAGCGGCTGCGGACCGATCGCATCGACCTCTTCTATCAGCACCGCGTCGATGCGAGCGTTCCAATGGAAGACGTCGCGGGCACTGTCAAAGAGTTGATCCAGCAGGGCAAGGTCAAGCATTTCGGCATGTCGGAAGCAGGCGTGCAGTCGATCCGTCGCGCTCATGCCGTGCAGCCGGTCGCTGTGCTGCAAAGCGAATATTCGCTGTGGTGGCGCGAGCCCGAGAAGGAGATTCTGCCGCTGCTCGAAGAGCTGGGCATTGGCTTTGTGCCGTTCAGCCCGCTTGGCAAGGGCTTCCTGACGGGCGCGATCAATGAGAGCACCAGCTTTGACAAGTCCGACTTCCGCAATGTGGTGCCGCGTTTTTCGGAAGAAAACCGCAAGGCCAACCAGGGCCTGGTTGACGTGTTGAAGCAGATCGCGACCGGACTGAATGCGACGCCCGCGCAAATCGCGCTTGCGTGGCTTCTGGCGCAAAAGCCCTGGATCGTGCCGATCCCCGGCACGACGAAGCTGCATCGACTGGAAGAAAACATCGGCGCGGCCGCCGTCGAGTTATCCGCCGACAACCTGCGCGACATTGATTCGGTGCTCTCGACCATTGCTGTCCAGGGCGACCGTTACCCGGCGCATCTGCAAGCGCGCGTCGCAAAGTAGCCCTCTCCATTAATCGCGCGATTCGCGCAGAAAGGACGACCATGTCAGAGAACATTGCAGGCAAGGTTATTGTCATCACCGGCGCAAGCAGCGGCCTTGGTGAAGCAGCCGTTCGCCGCCTGGCGGCAGACGGCGCAAAGCTGGTGCTCGGCGCTCGTCGCGTCGATCGCCTGAAGGCGTTGGCCGCCGAACTCGATCTCCCCGAAGACGCGGCAGTCGAGACGGATGTCACTGATGCCCAACAGGTCAAGGCGCTCGTCGATTGGGCGGTGAAGACCCACGGCCGCATTGACGTCATCATCAACAATGCCGGTCTGATGCCGCACTCGCCTCTGGAACGCGGAAAGATCGAGGATTGGGACAGGATGATCGACGTCAATATCAAGGGCGTGCTGTATGGCATCGCCGCCGCGCTCCCCCATATGACGCGCCAGAAAAGCGGTCACATCATCAACGTGTCGTCGGTCGCGGGCCATAAGGTCGGCAAGAACAACGCCGTTTACTGCGCCACGAAGACAGCGGTTCGGGTGCTCTCCGAGGGACTGCGTCAGGAGGTGAAGCCCCACAACATCCGCACGACGATCATTTCGCCGGGCGCGGTGCAGTCGGAACTGCCCCAGAGCGTCACCGAAGCCGACGTAGCGGCGGGGATCGCAGACTTTTACGAGAAGTTCGCCATTCCGGCAGACAGCTTTGCAAGGATGGTCGCTTTCGCGATACAACAGCCCGAAGACGTGGACGTGAACGAAATCCTGTTCCGCCCCACGGCTCAGGAACTGTGAAGTCGACTGGGAATTGCCTGAATGACGAGAATACTGATCCTTGGAGCCAATGGCGGCCTGGCGCGGAATACGACGCGCGTTCTGCTTGAACGCGCGGACGTCTCGCTGACGCTTTTTTTACGCGCAGCCAGGCGGCTTGAAAACCCTGACCCGGTCCGCGTGACCATCATCGAAGGGGATGTTCTCGACACGGCCGCATTGGGCTCCGCATTGCAGGACCAGGATGTCGTCTATGCGAACCTGTCGGGGGGCATGGCCCGGCAGGCGCGAAGCATCATCGACGCGATGCACGCGGTCGGTTTGAAGCGGCTGATCTTCATCAGCTCGATGGGGATTTACAGCGAAGTGCCGGGCAAAAAATATCGCAGCATTCTTGACCCTTACCGGGACTCGGCCGCGCTGATCGAGGCGTCCGATCTCGACTATACGATCCTGCGGTCGGGTTGGTTCACGCGTGATCCTGGAGGGCGATACACCATCACGCAGAAGGGCGAACCGTTTCAGGGTCACGATATCTCTCTCGACAGCCTGTCAGGGCTGATCGCCAAGATTGCGACCACGCCCGGGCTCTACGTTGGCAGCAGCATCGGCGTCAGCGATCGCTGAATCAGATAGAAGGACACAACACCATGCAGAAAGTCATCGTTGTAATCGGGCCTGGATCAATCGGGCAGGCCATCGCGCGCCGGGTCGGCGCCGGCAAGCGTCTCCTGCTCGCTGACCTGCGGCAAGAAAATGCCGATGTGGCCGCGAAGACGCTGAGCGAAGCCGGGTTCGACGTGACGACGACAGCCGTCGATATTTCATCGCACGCGTCCATCGAGGCCTTGGTCGCAAAAGCTACGTCGCTGGGAGAGGTTCACGGTCTCATCCAGGCGGCGGGCGTCTCGCCGTCGCAAGCCTCGCCGGAGACGATCCTGAAAGTCGATCTCTACGGCACGGCGGTCATTCTTGAAGAGTTCGGCAGGGTGATCGCGGAAGGCGGTTCCGGAATTGTCATCGCGTCGCAGTCAGGACACCGGCTGCCGCCGCTAACAATCGACGAAAACAAGGCGCTCGCGTCAACACCTGTCGAGGATTTGCTGAAGCTGCCCTTGCTTCAGCCCAACCAGGTGAAGGATTCCCTGCACGCCTATCAGCTCTCAAAGCGTGGCAATGCGCTGCGTGTGATGTTCGAGGCCACTCGTTGGGGCAAGCGCGGTGCGCGGGTCAACACGATCAGCCCGGGCATCATCATCACGCCGCTCGCGAAGGACGAATTGTCCGGTCCGCGTGGCGAAGGGTACCGCCGCATGATCGCCGGCTGCCCGGCGAAGCGAGCTGGCACGCCCGATGAGGTCGCGAATGTCGCGGCGCTGCTCATGGGGCCTGACGGCGGTTTCCTTACCGGCAGCGATTTCTTGATGGATGGCGGCGTTACCGCTTCCTATTGGTTTGGCCCCTTGGCTCCGCAGTAGTGATTGCCTGGCGTTTTATGCCTCGAAAGCGGCCATTGCCGGCTCGCTACGCTCTACGGCCGATTTGGGTCGGGTGCTGCCGCCCACGTCGGGCGGCAGTCGGCCGGTTTCGGCCTTTCGTCCCTCATGACCCCAATGGCCGAGGCTCGGTCGGGTTTAGCGCGGTATAGCCGCGTAGACCGCCTGGATTGCTGCGATGAAGGCCGTTGATGATTCCAGCGGTCGACTGTGTGCCGCTATATTCCCTCCTGTATCCGCGGTAGGGTTGCGAGGTGCCGCATCAGGGCTCGAAGAAAATTTCACCACAGTCAATTCCTTTCTCGGATTGATGTAGATCTTCTGCCCGAAACGGCCGCCGGCCTCGACCGAGCCGTCGCCATCGTTGACCTGGTACCAGTAGTCACCGTAGGCGTAGCCAGGCTTGCCAGCCGCGAGCCGGCCCGTGGCGAACCCCGCCTGGTTCTCGCGCGGCCGCAGTGCAACACGGACAGCTTGAACAGATATGCCTGCGCTGGCGTCGCCGGCATGAGCGCGCCGGACTGCATCAGCAAAACGGGCCGCATCGCGCAGCGTCGTGCTCAGACCGCCGCTTGCCATCTCTGTTCCGAGCGAATCGACCTGGATGTAAGCGTCGTCCTGGGCCAGCTTTGACCAGATCCGTTCCTGAGCCAGTTCCGCCCAGGATTTGCCAGAGATCCGGCGCATTGCCCAGGCGACCGCTTCCGGTGATCCGTTCTGATAGAACCAGTAGTCCGCCGTGACAGCCCTCGTGTCGGCCGAGACTGTCTTGAGAAAATCGTAGATGTTGTCTGGCGTGCCGGCGCGGCGCGGGATAATTCCAACCGCACCGAACAACCCAAGGTCGGGTGGAAGCGCCGGCGCGTAAGCGACAGCCACTTCCATGTCGAGGTTTTTCTCTAGCGTGGCATCGCCGAACGGATTGCCGGTCAACTCGGGCACGTAGGTGGCCAGCCTTGCTTCGGGGTCGAGTCTGCCTTCGACGATCAGCATGGCCGCTATCAGGCCCGTGACCGATTTGGTCATTGAAGCCCAGATGTGCGGCTGCGCAGGTCCGAAGCCATCCAGGTAGCGCTCAAGAACGATCCGGCCTTTGTGCAGCACGATGAAGCCGTCGGTGTGGGTGTCCCGAAGGTAGTCGGCCAATTTGACTGGCCGACCTTCCACGCTAAATTGCACGTCGTCGAGATTCCCCACAGGCTGTTCTGGGAGATTCATTGGAGTCGGAGCGTGCCGAATTCCCGCCGTCGGCGAGGTCTCCCGGGCATGACGGAAGGCCCAGCGCATATACGGACGCTCAAATGCGTTGGTCTTGTTCACGCGCATGGCTTGAGGCGGTGGGAAGCCTTGCATGACGCCATCCCCCTTCGGATCGTTAGCTTGGTCGCGCCCCAGCGACTGTGCCGCGACTCCGCCCGTCATGGTGAGGAGCGCCATCGTGGCCGCTGCCCAGTATTTGGGCAGCCAACGAGCGCGGTGGCGAGGTGCGGTGTCCATTCTTTCTCCCCTGTGCAAAGTGTGCTCAGGAGTATGAAAGCCAGGATCCAACCTCACAAGACGCTGAGGGGCATCAAGTCATAACTGGTAGGAATCCCCCCCGCTGCACAGGCATCCGCTCAGGCCTGCGGATTCAACCGGTCGATGCAACGGTTTGGTGGAATCGTTCAGCCGGTGTATCGAAGCCTAGTGTTGGCCGGATGAGGGTCAAAACTCCATCAGGTCCTTGGCAACGACCACTTGTCCGGAGAAGAATTTCTTAACCTCGGTCACATAGCG
This sequence comes from Cupriavidus sp. MPR-AND1C, assembly GCF_058809705.1. Classification (NCBI taxonomy): domain Bacteria; kingdom Pseudomonadati; phylum Pseudomonadota; class Betaproteobacteria; order Burkholderiales; family Burkholderiaceae; genus Cupriavidus; species Cupriavidus sp. MPR-AND1C. The sequence continues at coordinate 224,062 of NZ_JBXASU010000001.1, forward strand.
CAGGTAATCGTCATGCTCGTTGACCGTCGGCAATAGGTGACTTAATACCACCGTCCTGACATGAGCGCGTGCCGCCATTCTCCCGACCTCATCCGGCGTCAGATGCTCCTCAACTTCATGCCGCATGAATGCGGTTTGTTGTTCCGCTGTCATTCCTTGCCAAGTACCGTTCTTGACCAACACCTGCTTCACGTCTTCGCTGGAGCCAACCTCCGACACGAGGATATCGGCATTCCTTGCTAGCTCAGTCACCGCGTCGCTGGGACCCGTGTCGCCAGTGAAGACAACTACGCGGTCGGGTGTCTGGAAGCGATAGGAATAGGATTTGTACTTGCCATAGTATGGGCTGCCCTCCGGGATATGGAAGTGCGTGTTCTCGACAGCAGTTACCTGGATGTTCTTATCCTGGTAAATCAGCCCTGGCACAACATCATGGCCGACGAAGACATCGGCAAGCGGTGTGCGCCTGCCTTCGGCCCAGCGGATTTCCGCATTCACCGTAAAATATTGAATGGCGCCTTTTACCAGCGTCGCGGTCCCGGGCGGACCGTAGACGGCGATTGGATCGTGGCGCTGAAAATCCCACGCCACTGACATGAGTGTGCCCAACCCCGCAGTGTGGTCATCGTGGCCGTGCGTGATGAATACCTTTCCAATCTGGCGGAAATTGACCCCTGCCTGCGTCAACCGGCGCAGCACGCCATCGCCAGCGTCTACAAGATAATACGTCCCGTCGACGATCAGCAGATTCGATGATTGCGCCCGGTCTTTGGCGGGAATTGGCCCGCCGCGCGTACCGAGCGTGATGAGGTGCGTGCCGGTTCGCGTTTCCGTTACCTCACCGTTCGCCTGCCCTGGAGGGAGAGCACCCAAGGCAACGATGCTAGCGAGCAACAACCGATAGATTCGCATTTTTCATCTCTCCCAAAGGCCATTCGTCAGCGTCAAAATCGACCGACGAAAAGAACGCAACATCTAGCGGCGTGGATCGTTGAGGCTGACGGGCGCGGCTGGGCTTCGCCGCACAGGATCGCATGTCTCGGTTGGCCGATCACGCGCCGATCACGCGCCGGTTGGCAAGGCTGGCTAGATGACCGTTGCACCTTGATGTTCGGCGGCGGTCCAGCGGCGATCAGGGATGCGTGGAGACATCCCCATATAGCTGCCGCATGAACGCGAGAAACACAGGATTCATTACGTCGTCGTGGTTCTTGATGACATCGCCGTCCACCTCTACGTTCCAGATCACTGCGTTCGCCGCTGCGACCCCATCAGTGCCACCCACCGTCGTCAGAAAGCTGCCGCCGCAGAAGGTACGTGCCCAGTTTGGCTTTAGCAGATAGCCTGGGGTGAGATTCTGGCGAAAGAACTCAGCAGCGTCTTCTGCCTCGAGTTTCTTGTTCTGACGCACTGCCTCGCCCAGTTCCTCGCCGTGCAAATCTTTGAGCTCCGCCTCTGACCTCCATCCTGCACAACGGGCGCCGTCGCCAGGCTTGGCGTTGTCCCTGCCCGGCGCCTCGCCGGGTGCGTGAGCGTAGAGCCGGTGCGTCAGATAATGATCGATGTGGCCCGGGGTCTTCTTCATGGCCGTACCCTGTTCACCGGTGGTCTCGCGCTCGAAGAGCGTATTGACCGACCGGCCAATCGGAAATGCGATTCCAGTTGCCCAGTCCTTGATCGACGTGACGGACACCAGCAGCGGCGGCTGGAACCGTGTCGGCCGATACCTGAGCGACACGCGATAGAGCGCCTCGTAGCGCGATGCCTCGAAGGCCGGATTGATCAGCAAGATCATGTCCGCCGGTCTTTCCGCCAGTTCCGTTCCCTTGCCCGTTCCGGCCAGATCTCGCTGCGCGGCCAGCGACTCGATCAGCGATCCGGACATGGCGGCATAAAGGATCAGACCACCAAAGCTATGACCTATCATCAGCGTGCGGATGCGCGGACGCGCGCCCGCTTTCTCGGAAGCTGCGCCCGTCTGGAGCGCGCCGGCCGACTGCGCTTCGTTGTAGTGAGTTCGGAGGGATCGCAGTCGTGCAAACAGCTCGCGCGACGATCCGATCGAGACGCGCCGCGCGGCCTCCTTGCGCGCCCAGAAAGTAAGACTCAGCAGCGGATCGGGCACCGTCCACGACTTCCCTCGCCAGGCCACATAAACGCCCACGACCTTTCTCGGTGTGCCACCCGGTCCGGCCCGGTCACGTTCCTCGGCGCCTGCGGCTTCGAGCAAAGCACGGAATTCCCGCACATTAGCGTCGTCGGCCAGTGCGTTGTGCTTCCAACCGTGAACAAAAACAACGATGCTCAGGTCCTCGCCTTTGGCAAGGAGGGACGTCAGCCGATCCATCAGGCTATCGATCTGATCCGAGGGGTTGGTCGCCAGTGCGTCTGCGGAAGCGGGCGTATTCGGAAACAGCCAGCCCTGGTCGTCGAACTCGACGAAATGCAATTCATAGAGCCCTCGCACACTTTCCGGTGTCACGCTGCCGCACCCTTGCCGCGGGTCGTCGTGCATATCGGCGCTTGCACGCTGACAGCTTGCATCCTTGTTGAGGTCAACACGATGGGTGCGATACGCGCTGTTCGGCGCGCATGCACAAAGCCCCCCTAGCAGCAAGGCTATGGAAAGCCATTGCAGGATATGCATCGCGAAGGGTTGTGCCGCACTGGCGGCGTCGGTTTTCATCTGTCCTGGGCTAGGTGTGGAGGCTCCTGGCACCTAGGCATTCTGGTCGGTCGACCTTGGCGCTGTCTTGAAATAGTCAGCAAACGGCCATGCCGCCTTCAGTTGCGCTTCGGTTCCAGCATAGCAATCCCGATCGCTGGGATCCATCCCCACAAACGCATGGGGTAACGGCCCTGACTTGCCGTCGGTGTATTGCCAGAGGATAAAGTGCGGCCAGGTGTCCGTCGGGATGCCAACAGGCTGGCTTCGGTACCGGGCATACCAGAGCGGGCAATTCTTGAGGATGGGGTCCGCACCATGTGCCTGCACGGCGTCGCGGAGCATGTTGCCGCCATAGACCATGGGCCAGCGTCCGGTCTTTTCCTTCACCCTGGCGACGAACTCGTGGGCCTGATCTAGCGTCATATCCGGTCCGCTTGAACTGGGTTCGAAATCGAGGCAGAAGAGCGTCATGGAATTATCTACCGCCGGGTCGCCCCACAGCGTGGCGGCCAGGAAATTGTCCGCCTGCGCGATAGCGTCCCGGGAGCTGGAGAAGTGGTATGCGCCCCACAGCAGTCCCGCAGACAGTGCCTCATCCCGCCGCTTTCTGTATGTAGGATCCTGGAAGGTCGCCCCCTCGCTGGCCTTGTGGATAACTGCCCTGACCCCAGCGTTCTTTGCCTTGACGGCATCGAAGTGGTTGTCATGGTTGATGTCGATGATGACATCGATGGTTCCGGCTAGGACGTCTGGCATCGCACCCTCCCATTTCCAAAGGCCATTGGGTCACGGCGCAGCAATCGGCGGACGGCGCGCGGCTGGACCGTGAAAGTGCTGCGAGGTCTCCGTCGGACCAGAACACACATCGGCGACCGCCGCCATCGGTTTCCGGGCCGTGCCGGAAACCTTGCGGACTAATCTGAAGAATAGGCAACGCTCGGGCGGAGCATCTCAGCCAAGTGGATGATCTCGTGCTGCAAAAAATTGAATCCTGAGTTAAGGGATGGGTAAAAACGGGCGTTGACACGGGCTACCTTTGAAGGGTCCGCTAGTGTCGGAGATACCCCGCCAACGGCGCACGCCACAAAATGCGGCATGGCTGGCGGTATTTCCGGCGGGTCGGGCGCACGGCCAGGCCTCGCTACGGCGATGGTGACCGTCAGACTTGCGCCGCACCCGCGATGCCGCCGACCATGCTGAGCATGGTGTGGGTAGAGAGGTCGATCTGCGTCACCGGTGCAGTGATGATGTTCGGGCTGGCAAACAACAGGCCACTGCCATTCTGGAGAGCATTGACGCCGGCGTTCAGAAAGACGTTGCCGCCGCGCACAGCGTGTCACCTTTGCGCCACCGCTCCCACATTAGTGCCTTTTGAGTCTCGGTGTAGTAGATCCTGCGCCTCTGTTTCATTTGCAACACCTCCACTGCTCACGCGGCGTCTAGTGTTGCATCGACCGGTTGAATCCACGCCCAATAGCTGCCATTGACCGGTACTTATTGAGTGGCTGCGGTTGTCACACGGGCACGCTTGCGCGCGCGAGGAGAACGCGTGCCGGGCATTCGAGCAGGAGCGATTGGCCCTTTCTGCCTTGTTTACATTCTATATTTGCGTACAGGCGGCTTTGCTAGCTCGTAATAGGAGGAGGTCCATGAATCATATCCACATCCTCACCATCGTTCCGCGATGGGTGCTTCTGGGACTCACGCTGCAATCGGGCGTTGCGTTCGGCCAACAGGCATTGGACCAGCAATTGGCCGGCGCATGGACGTATGTCTCGGTCGACACTGTTCGCCCGGATGGCAGCCGCACACCAATGTACGGGCCCAATCCACACGGTCTTGTGATCTTTGACGGTCATGGTCACTACGCGCTGGTGAATTCGCGCGGCGACTTGCCAAAGTATGTATCCAACGATCGAATGAAGGGCAGTGCGGAGGAATATCGCGCCGTAGTGCAAGGTTCGATCGCGCACTTTGGCACGTACGTCATAAACGCAGACAAAACGATCACCTTTCGCATAGATACGAGCACGTTCCCGAACTGGAATGGGGTCGAGCAGCGCAGGCCGTTTGTCCTCTCGGGAGATGAGCTCAGGTGGACCACTCCTGCAGCGTCCGGAGGCGGCACGGGAGAGGTTGTGCTAAAGCGGGCCAATTGACTTTGGCGCGCACAAGCCGAGTACTTGCCGCCGCCTCCTCGGGATAACCGACTCCATTTGAGCGGACCCGCTTCGCGAGTTGCATCGGTACCTGCAAGCCAAGTGGCCGGTCGGGAACATAGGTACTAAGTTGACGCTAACCCGGCGTTCGACCCGGCGCCCGGCTAACTGTTACTTCCAACGTCCGGCCTTCGTGGAGCTCAATGACGGCAAGGGGTCGTGGATTCAACGGGTCGATGCGACCCGAGCCGTCGCCTACCGCCAAGTGCGGTCGGTCGACATCGACGCCTGGATCGTTGACAATCGTTTTCGTTGCGTAAGCAAACAGGAGCCCACGTTGCCTTCAACGAATCTGCGTCTCTACGCCGACGCTCAATTCGCAAGTCCATATGCGATGTCGGCCTTCGTGGCCCTTCACGAAAAGGGATTGTCGTTTGAGCTTGTAACCATCGACCTGGCCAACAACGCGAACCGCGAACCCGGGTATGCGCAGAGCTCACTCACGCAGCGTGTACCTACGCTGATTCACGGCAGTTTCGCTTTGTCCGAGTCGTCAGCGATAACTGAATATCTCGACGAGGTTTTTCCGGGTACCTCGTTATACCCAAAAGATGCGATCAGCCGCGCTCGGGCACGTCAAGTCCAAGCGTGGCTGCGAAGCGATCTCATGCCCATCCGGCAGGAGCGCTCCACTGAGGTGGTATTTTACGGCGCACACGCGGAGCCCCTATCTGCTGCGGCACGTGCGGCTGCAGGAAAACTGTTTTCCGCTTGCGAGGTGCTGCTTACCGACCACTCACCGGACCTCTTTGGCGAGTGGTGCATCGCAGACGTTGACCTTGCTCTAATGCTGAACCGGCTCGTCCTCAATGGTGATGCGGTGCCGGGAAGGTTGGCTGACTACGCTGCGCGTCAGTGGCAAAGGCCGTCAGTTCAGCGTTGGGTCGCCCTGAATCGCCCCCCGCTGTGAAACCCGCGAACTTGCCGCAGGTGCTTCTTTGCTCCTGTGCATGCTGGCGTTTTGACTTAGGACACACGGTTGGGCGGGTGCTGGCGCCCACGTCGGGCCGCAGTCGGCCAAGTTCGGTCGGCCGGCTTGTCCGCCCACCTTGTCGGCAATTTGGCACGGAATGACGATCTCGGCAGGCGGGAATGGCGTCGGCTACGCGCGTACTGCGCTCCGGAAGGCTGCTGCAAGCGCAGCAAGCGCGTCATGCGTTCGGCCATCCTTGCTCCTTGTATGAAGCAGGACGGGCAGACGCGGCAACTCCGGAAGGCCGAGTTTCGATCCTATATCAATGGCACCAAATGGCAGCATCCTCGGAGCCAGTGCGGCGACTCCTAATCCCGCCATTACAGCCGCTGCGACGGCTGCCACGCCGCCTCCGACAAAGACCTCTCTCCAGGGGACTTGCGCTGCGTCGAGAAGGCTTCCGGCCAGCGCACGCACACCACATGGCTCCGCAAGTGTGGCAAGCGGCAGAGGTTCGTCTGCTCGATGCTGCCAGCCAGGCGCCGCGAACCAGCCAAGTCTTTCTTCGGCAATAAGTTCTCCGTCGCTCCGACCTACATTCAGGCGAACGATTACCGTGTCGAGTTCCCGCCGGTCGAAGCTTTGAAGAAGATCACCGGACGATCCGATCCGGATTTCAACTAACAACTCGGGGTCTTGCGCGTTCATGCGTGCAATCAATGCGGGCAGTTCTGGTCCCGCGACATGATCACTGATGCCAACGGTAATACGCTGCCGGGAGCTGGAAAAAGCGGCCAGAGCGCGGTCATGGGCCGCCAGAAGTTCGCGCGCATGCTCGAGGAACGTTGCCCCCCTCGCCGAGAGCTCAACGTACCGGGGCGTCCGCTCGATGAGTCGAGAATCAAGCCTATCTTCAAGCCGCTTCAACTTCAGGCTGATTGCGGCCTGCGTCGTCTGCATTGCTTCGGCAGCCCGCGTAAAGCTTCCAAGCTCTGCGATGCGGATGAAAGCTTTCACGCAGTCCAAGTCGAGAGAGTGAGCAGTCATTTCAGATGGTTATCATTGAAATAAACATGCATAGCGTAACAGAATGATTAGTATGAAGCGACACAACAAGGGGAGAACCCACAATGCCACTCGTTCACATCTCACTGCGCACCGGAAAGACCCAAGCCCATAGACAGGCAATCTTCGACAGCGTCTACCGCGCGATGCGTGAAACATTCAACGTTCCCGAGGACGATCAGTTCATGACTATTACTCAGCATGAAGGCGCGGACTTCCGCTATGGGGCGTCTTACCTTGGCGTCGCTCGTAGCGATGAGCTCGTGTTTATCCAGATCACTGCGAATAACACCCGCACTGTAGAACAGAAGAAGATGCTGTTTGGGCGGACTGCGGAACTGCTCGGCGAAAGCCCCGGTATCCGACCAGAGGATGTGTTCGTGAGCCTTGTGGAGGTTGAGAAAGAGAACTGGTCCCTCGGCAACGGCCTCGCGCAATATGCTTGAGCATCTGGACTCGGGAGGTTGACATTCCAGTGGCCACCGGCGTCGAATGAGCGGCCCCTATTCGGAGGCGCGAGTGACCCTCGTGGGTCGGTCAGAGACGACCACGCTTTGGCGGCGGGTATTCGACCGATCCCGGGCAACAAGCGTCATTCGCTCTCGTTTTTGTTCAGACACTCGGGCGTCGGCTCGGCCCTCCTAAGCCGCCATCCGCTTCTCTGCGAGCCTTGAGCCAATCGTCCCCTCTCTTCAAACGCTAAGGCAAAATCCTGCACGATAGTCGACCGTTTGGCAGCTCACTTGATCCTCACGACGACCTTGCCCTTGGCGCGTCCCCGCGCCAGGTATTGAAGCGCTTCCTTTGCTTGCTCAAACGGAAACACCTGGTCAATCACCGGACGGATGCGCTCTGACTTAAGCAGTTCGCCAATTTCGGCGAGTTGGGCTCCATCGGGGCGCACGAAAAGAAATGAATAGGTTACATCCCGCTTTTTCGCAAGCCGCATGATCTTGCGGCTCATCAGCCCGAATACCCCCCTCAGAATAACGTTCAGCCTGCGCGAACGGGCGAACGCCGCGTCCAGCGGCCCGATGAGAGACACAATCTTGCTCCCCGGTTTGAGGATGCCGATGGATTTCTCAATCGCATCGCCCCTGATGGTGCCAAGCACAACGTCGTAGTCGCTCAGCACTTCCTCAAATTCCTGCTTCTTATAGTCGACAACCTCGTCTGCGCCCAGACTGGTTGCCAGTTGGACGTTGCCCGTACTGGTAGTCGTTCCCACCCTGGCGCCGAAGTACTTCGCCAGCTGGATCGCAAACGTGCCAATGCCGCCTGACCCGGCAGGGATGAACACCTTCTGGCCAGCGCGAAGGTTGGCGCGCTCCTTCAACGCCTGCCAGGAGGTGAGCCCGACCATCGGAACGGCCGCGGCTTGCACAAAGTCGAGATTGCTCGGCTTTGACGCGGCGGCGCTCTCCGGCACCGCCGCGAATTCGGCGATTGAGCCTCTACCAAGATCGAAGAGGCTGGCAAAGACTGCATCGCCCGGCTTGAAACGCGTCACGCGGCTGCCGACCTCAGTCACCACACCAGCAATATCGCTGCCCAGCGTGGCCGGCAATTCGAACTTGAGCACGGGCTTGAACGTTCCCGCCGGAATCATGTTATCGATCGGGTTCAATCCCGCCGCGTGGACCTGGACTAACAGTTCATCAGGCTTTAGCGTGGGGCGAGGCACTTCGGCGAACCCGATCTCGGGTGACTTGCCATAGCGTTTGAAGGTGAGCGCTTTCATGATGTTTCAAATTCATTGTTGGGTAAGTTATGGGCAGAGTTCGGACGAAATCCAACTCACGCCCATGGCTGCAGCACGACCTTGCCGGTCGTGCTGCGCCCTTCGAGGAGGCGATGTGCTTCGGCGGCCTGCGAGAGCGGCAACACCGTCTCCGTTTGCAGAGTTACTTTGCCCGACAAAACCAGTCCGATGAGTTCGGTCAACGTCGCCTGGATCAGATCGGGGAAAGCCAGGTAGGCGCCGACGTAAAAACTGGTGACGGTGTGGTTGGGGACGGTCAGCTTCCACGGGTCGATCAGGCTGCTCTTGCCGCTGGACTGGCCGATGAAAATCAGGCGTCCAAATGGAGCCAATGCCTTGAACGCTTCGGCGAGGTTGTCGCCACCGGCCGTCTCCAGGATCACGTCTACACCCTTGCCGTCGGTTAGCGCGCGCACTTGCTCGGCCCAGTCGGGCGCGGTGTAGTCCACCGACGAATCCGCCCCCAGGCGCTCGGCCAGAGCCCGCTTTGCAGGGCTGCTGGCGGCAGCGATGACCTTGCCGGCGCCGTACAGCCTGGCAAGTTGCACTGCGAACGAGCCCACTCCACCTGCCGCAGCCTCCACCAGCACCGTTTCGCCCGGCGCCAGTCGAGCGGCCTTGCGCAGGACCAGAGCGGCGGTGAGGCCATGGGCAACCAGCGCCGAAGCGCGTACCGAGTCGAGCCCGGGCGGCAGCGGCATCACGATGGCGGCGGGCACGCGGACGTACTGTGCATAGCCGCCTGCTCCTGGCGCCGCCAGCACCGGCGTGCCGACAGGGAGCGAAGTCACGGCCTTCCCGACGGCGACGACCGTGCCGGCCACTTCGGCACCCAGCGTGAAGGGCGTCGGGGACGGCTCAGGATAGTCGTCGCCGCGCCGACGCATGACGTCGGCAAAGTTCACCCCAGCTGCTTCCACGCGGATGAGAACCTCGTCGTCGGCGATTTTCGGATCGAGCACGTCCTCATAGACCAACATTTCGGGTCCGCCTGTCTTGTGAAACCGGACTGCTTTCATCTGTCTCTCCAGATTTGGGTGAAGTATGTCCAGGCCTGTCTTCGACAAGACCTGTTCAAGATTCATGTTCTGCTGAGCTTCATGGGGACTTCACCGGTCGCTGACCGCGAAGGATTCATTGCGCCAGAAATTCCAGTGCTTTGATCACGAAATCGGTGTGATACTGAAAGATGCCTCCGTGCCCGGCGTCCTGGTAAATGACGAGCTGCGCGTTGGGAATGCAGCGGGCCATGTCATGGCTCAATGCGGTGGGTACCATGATGTCATTGTCCCCATTAGCGATCAGGACTGGCATGTGCAGGCGGGTGAGGTCCTGCGGCGCCTGCTGGCCCCAGGCCTTGATCGCCTTGAGTTGGCGAAGCAACGCGCGGGGTGTCGGCCCCTTGTCGCGCCCCGCCTTGCGTTCCTTGAGCCTCTTCAGGAATGCCTTTGCTGCCTGCCGGCCGTTGGCGGTGGGGGTGAAGAACAGATAGGTCTTGGGATCGCGCATCGTCACCAGGCCCTTGAGCATCAGTGGCCAGGACTTGGCCCCCACGCGATCGATGCCCTGGCCGCCTGCGGGCCCCGTACCTGTGAGGATAAGCCTGCGCACCAGGTCCGGCGCCTTTAGCGCCACGTCCTGCGCCACGAAGCCGCCGAGCGAAAAGCCGAGCAGATCGACCTGATCGAAGCCCATCGCGCGGATCAGCGCGATAGTGTCGCGCGCCATCTCGCCCACGGTCACGGGCGCGATGCCGCCGGACGAACCGATTCCCCGGTAGTCGATCGCAATAACCCGATGCGTCCGGGCGAGGCCATCGACGATACGCGGGTCGAAGTTGTCCAGCACGGCGCCCCAGTGGTTCAGCAGGACCAGCGGGATGCCGCCGAGCGGGCCCAGCTCGCGATAAGCGAAGGTGGTTCCGTCCGCCCTGACCTGATTGTTCTGTGCGTCGACATAGGACGTGGCCGACTGGCTAGTTGGGCTGAAACTGTTCATCATCGCTTCCTTGGGTTCGGCCTTCATGCGTTGACGTCCAGGAGGGTGCTGCCGTGAGTGACTTCGCTGGATCCCGTTGTGGATCGTTTCATATGGCGCTCAACTTCGCGCCCGCAGACGCCGCGTGCGAAAGGTGCCCCAGCCGCTGCGCAGAGCAGACTTCACGAACGCTGCCAGTCCGCTCTCGTCGGGGCGCGGCTCTCTACCCATTGCGATGCGCTTCAGCTGGCGCGTGTACCACAGCACCTCCATGATTCCCATGCGATCAACAGCCTTGAGGCCGGTACTGATCGGGCGCACCTGCCGCAGGCTATCGCGTCCGTGCAACAGGGCGGCAGGCGCGTCAGGATCGATCGCCAGCAGCCGCGCCAGGCCCACTACATCCAACGCGCCGGAGCACAGGGCAGCGTTAATGCCCGCCGCCGTGCGGAACCCTCCGGTCACCATCAGCGGCACCTTTACGGCGGCCCGCACCTTCTCGGCAAATTCAAGAAAGTAGGCTTCGCGGGCCACAGTGGATTCCTTCTTCGGTTCTCGCATTGCCCCGCTCATGGCAGGCGCCTCGTAGGTACCGCCAGAAATCTCGATTAGGTCGATGCCCGCAGTGGTCAACGCACGGATCGTCTCGATCGATTCTTCTTCAGTCAAACCACCGCGCTGGAAGTCGGCGGAATTGAGCTTGATTCCCACAGGGAAGTCCGGGCCGACCTGCCGGCGGATTTCCGCATACACGGCCAGCACGAAGCGCCGACGCTTTTCGGGGGTTCCGCCCCATTCGTCCTCGCGACGGTTGTGATGCGGAGACAGGAACTGACTGACCAGATAGCCGTGCGCCCCGTGAATCTGCACGCCGCTGAATCCGGCCTTTCTGCAGATCGCCGCGCTGCGGCCAAAGCGCTCGACGATGTCGCGGATTTCCGACGTGGTGGCTTCGCGCGGCGTCTCGAAGAAGGCTGCCATGTCTTCGCGGAAGGGAACGGCCGACGGCGCGAGGTTGAACGCGTTCAAACCCTTTGTCGATTGCTTGCCCGGATGATTAAGCTGCGCCCAGATGGCCGCCCCTTGCCCGGTCACCGCTCGCGCCCACTCTCGAAGGGCAGTCAAATCTGTCTCGTCCTCGATCACCACATTGCCGGGCTCGCCCAGGGCGCGGCGGTCGATCATTACGTTGCCCGTCACGATCAGTCCAAGCCCCGATGCGGCCCAGCGCCGGTACAACTGCACCAGGTCCAAAGTCGGACGATTGTCGTAGGTGCCCAGCGTCTCGCTCATGGCCGCCTTGGCGAGCCGGTTGCGCAGCACACAGCCATTGGGCAGGCGCAACGGCTGATTCAGCAGATCTGGTTTCATGGGGCAGCTCAGAACGCGGTGCGGTTGTAAGGCGAAACGACTTTCGGGGGCTGCAGGAATGCCGTCAGGCCCTGAAACCACATCACTTCGCGAAAGTCGCCGCTAATGACCAGATCCTTGTTGCCCAAGCCCCTGAGGAACGCCGCCTGGCTTTCCCTGGCCGAGAGAATCGCGAAGCCTTTGACCGCATCTCTGAAAGTGAGCGTGAACTGGGGGGTGTTCGTCACTCCCGCAAAGGATCGGATGGCGCCATCGCGAATGACGAAGTAGCGACCGCCGCCGGATACCGTCCGGATCTGAAACACCAGCGCCTTGCCCCCGACGTACTTCGCACAGTCGGGGTTGTTCCTGATCTGTCGTTTCAGGAGCTGGTTGAACATCCACAGCAGGAACTTGAACCGGAGCATGGCGAGGTCGTCACTCGCTCAGGAACCGCTCCACGTGGTAAAGAAATCGCTGCGGACGCTGGAACTGCGCTGCGTGGCCCGAGTCCTCGTAGATGAACAACTGGGCGTTCGGCAGGTTGCGGGCCATGTAGAACGAGTTGACCGTCGGGATCATCACGTCGTTAACGCCGTTGAGGATGAAAGTGGGCTGCTGGATGCCACGCAGATAGGCGAACGGATCATCTTCCGAGAGCCTTGGCAGATACAGCATGTTGGCCTCGATCTGTGCTTGGGCGACCTCGGGGGATGACGGGGGGTCCTGGTCGGCGCGTTGATGGCGCCGTTCCCAGAACTCCCTCGCGGCCTGCTCGGCATGTGGCGACCGGCCGAAGAACAGGTAGAGAAAGTCTTCGAATACGGGGACGGGATTGACTGCCGTGCTCAGCACCCGCGGCTCCATGTCGGGGTCGCCACCGCGTGGGCCAGTGCCCAGCAGCATCAGTTTGCGAACCAGTTCGGGATGGCGCCAGGTGAGATCCAGCGCCTGAAAACCGCCCAGCGAAAAGCCCAGAACATCGATCTGCTTCAAGCCCAACGTGCGAACGAAGGCCGCCGCGTCATCAGCCATGTCCTCAATGCGGGTGCGCGGCCGGCCGCCGGACGAAGCAATGCCGCGACCGTTGTAGAGGATGACTTCGCGGCCTTCGGCAAGGCCGTCCGTCATCAACGGGTCCCAATGGTCCATGCCGCCACGAAAGTGCTGCAGAAGCAGTAAAGGCGGCTGCGAGGATTCGGTGTTACCCCAGCGGCGGTAGGCGAATCGCGTACCATCAACATCCGCGAAGCGCGTAGGCGTGGTGATATGCGTGTGAGTCATCGGGTTACCTGTTGAGGGCTGAGCCTGGGTGTCGGTCGATAAGGCATTGCTGGCTTTCGGGTAAGACCGAAGCCGCAGTGGTCAGGCTTCCGGCCGATAGCGATCGGCCGCGTGCGCTTGTCGAATGTCCGACAGGAGCCCCTGGCGCGCGCCATCCAGTGCGTCCCAGCGCCCGGCCACGTGCAGCGGCGGAATGGTGACGAGTTCGCGGCGATCAAAGCCGACCAGCGCCGCATCAACCAGTTCGCCGACTTCCATCACCTCGCTAAGCGTATTGACGTCGATGCCGGCGCGTCCCCAGATCTCCGTGCGGGTCGCCGCCGGAAGCACCGCCTGTACGTAGACGCCCTTAGGCGACAACTCCAGGTTCAGTCCCTGCGACAGGAACAGCACGAAGGCCTTGGTGGCGCCGTAGATCGACATGCCGAACTCGGGCGCGAAACCCACCACCGAGCCGATGTTGACGATCGCGCCAGTACCCGACTGGACAAAGCGCGGAGCGACCGCGGCTGCGAGCCGCGTCAGCGCCGTGGTGTTGAGCGTGATCAGTCGTTCGATGCCCTCAGCGGTCTGCTGCAGGAAGCCGCCCGACTGAGCCATCCCGGCGTTATTGATCAGGATGCCTATGCGAGCGTCGTCGCGCAGGCGAGTCTCGACCGCGGCGAGGTCCCCAGGCTGGGTCAGGTCAGCCTGCAGCACTTCGACGGCAACTCCGCTTTCTTCACGCAGGCGCGCGGCCAGCGTATCGAGGCGGGCCTTGTCGCGTGCAACGAGCACGAGGTCGTGGCCGCGGCGGGCGAAACGTTCGGCGTAGATGGCGCCGATGCCGGAGGAGGCTCCGGTGACGAGAACAGTCGGAAGCGTAGTCATGAGTAATTTCCTTTGCAAAGGTGGTTTGGACGCCGGAGCAAGCAGCGCGCGCCTCAAGCGGTGATGGTTGGGTAATCGGTGTAGCCCGCGGCACCGCCACCATAGAGCGTGGCGAAATCGGGCTGGGCCAGCGGGGCGCCGGTCTTTAGGCGTTCGACCAGATCGGGATTGCTGATGAAGGCACGACCGAAGGCGAACAGGTCTGCGTTGCCCTCGTTGAGCCTGGCGGTGGCGAGTTCCAGGTCGTAGCCGTTGTTGGCCAGGTAGGTTTGCGTGAACCGCTGCCGCAGCGCGTCGTAGTCAAACGGTGCGACGTCGCGCGGGCCGCCGGTCGCGCCCTCGACCACGTGCAGGTAGACGATGCCCTGCGCGCTGAGCTGCCCGGCGATGTAGTCGTATTGCGGCTGAGGGTCGCTGCTCGAGATGCCGTTTGCCGGTGACACAGGAGAAATGCGCACGCCGGTGCGATCGGCACCAATTTCTTCCACCACTGCCGAGACGACTTCCAGCAACAGGCGCGCGCGGTTCTCGATCGAGCCGCCGTAGGCGTCAGTGCGCTGGTTGGCCCCGTCCTTGATGAACTGCTCCAGCAGATAGCCGTTGGCCCCGTGGATTTCGACGCCGTCGAAGCCGGCCGCAATAGCGTTGGCCGCAGCCTGGCGGAAATCGTTCACGATGCCCGGCAATTCGGCGAGCGCCAGCGCACGTGGCTGGGATACATCGACAAATCCGTTGTTGACGAAGGTTTTTGTCTCCGCGCGGATCGCCGAAGGCGCGACCGGCGCAGCGCCGCCAGGCTGGACATCGACGTGCGAAACGCGTCCGACGTGCCAGAGTTGCGCGAAGATGTGCCCGCCCTTGGCGTGCACGGCCTCAGTGACCTTGCGCCAGCCAGCAATTTGCTCGGGCGTGTATAGGCCCGGCGTGTCCTGATAGCCCTGAGCCTGGGCCGACACCTGAGTGGCCTCCGTGATGATGAGGCCAGCTGAAGCGCGCTGGGCGTAGTAGGTCGCAGCCAGTTCGCTGGGCACTAGCCCCGCGCCTGCGCGATTGCGGGTCAGCGGCGCCATGACAAAGCGATTGGCAAGCCTCAGGCGGCCAAGGGCGTAGGGCTCGAAAAGTGTCTTGTCGATCATGTTGCGTCAGCTTCCGGGGTTGGGAACGGGATCAATGATGACGACCGTAATCTAATGTGTCAAGGTTTTGATGATGGTCGACATCAATGTATAATGAGGCCTTCGCAAACATGCGTTCACAGTGGTCAAGAAATGAAGATCACCAAGGCACAGGCGCAGGCCAACCGGGAACACGTCGTCGAGACGGCGTCGGAGTTGTTTCGGGAGCGCGGCTACGATGGGGTTGGCGTTGCCGATCTGATGGCTGCCGCCGGCTTTACCCACGGCGGCTTCTACAAGCAGTTCCGCTCCAAGGCCGATCTGATGGCGGAATCGGCGGCCTGCGGTATCGCGCAGACCGTGGTGCTGAGCGCGGGTGTGGAAGCCCCTGCGTTTGTGCGGTACTACCTTTCTCGCGAGCACCGCGACACCCGCGCGACCGGTTGCACGATGGCCGCACTGTGCGGGGATGCCGTGCGTCAGCCGGAAGCAGTTCGTGCCGCGTTTGCGGCCGGCATCGAGAGCCTGCTGGCTGTGCTGAGCGCCGAGGGCAGTGCGTTGGACGGTGTGGACACAGCCCAGGCGCGAGCCAGGTCCCTCGACATACTGGCGCACGCGGTCGGTGCCATTGTCATGTCGCGCGCCTGCCCGGACGATTCGCCGCTGGCCGACGAAATCCTTGCGGTTTGCCGCGACGAAATTCTGGCGTCAATGAGCCCGTCGGCGACCGCGGGCGAACCTACGCGCAATCACGGTAGCGGAGCGTCGGCAAGGCCGGAGTGACTCAGTTACCGGTGGCAAACCGAATTTCCGAGAGTCGGCTGCGAAACTACGCAAAGCAGGCGGGAGCACAACATCGCGAGCGGCGGCGATCTTGCGCGTTTCCCAAAACGATAAGCCGAACTGGGCGTGCAAATCATTCAAGCTGCACGGACGGTCAACGTCTCAGGATCCCCGATAGTTTTCGTCGCGCATACGGGCGATACAGTAGTTGTTCGCATGGGTGGCAATTGGGCAATTGGGCAATTGGACCATTTGACCATTTGACCATTTGACCATTTGACCATTTGACCGTGCGCGCGCTTTCACCAGGCTCCGTGTGCGGGGCAACACGCGCCGCTAACTTGCCCGCGAATGACGGTAGGCAACAATGACTGATCCACTCGAACATCTGCCTTTGTAGTCTCCGCTAGCTCGACCGATCGCTAAGGGTCGGAAGGAGGCGGCCGCCGTCCGCGTCCCCGCCGAGGACCGTAACCGGCCGCCCGACACGGGGTAGGTCACCCTGTTCGATAGTCGACCGGTTGAATCCGCAGCCGTGAACGGCCAGAATCCGACGCTCAGCCGGATTTTCGTCGCGGCCGGTCACGCGCGAATAGCGGCCAAAGGGGTAAGCCAGCATTGATCGACGCTCGCCAGCGCCGAGGCGTGGAGAGCGCTGCGGGTTGCTCGCCTTGAACGCCGCATCGTCCGGCGACTTTCGTCGGCTGTCGAACCCCCTGGTCTAGGGATAAATGGTTTCGCCGCGATTGAGCATGCCGATGAACTCCTCGATCTTGCGTCCCCGTGTCGCGGGCTTTTTGGCATTCTGTATCCGAAACAGGATGGCGTAGCGGTTTCGGCCGTTCAGCGTCGCAAAGAAGGCGCTGGCCTTGGGATTGGCATCCAGTGCGGCTTGCAGGTCGTCCGGCACGGCCGAGTTGCTGGCCGACGTATAGGCAGCCTCCCAGCGGCCATCCTCTTTGGCCTTCTCGATTTCTCGCATGCCCGAAGGCAGCATTCTGCCTGCGGCGATCAGCGCTTCGGCCCGGTCTTTGTTGAGCTTGGACCAGATACTTTTTGCGGCGCGTCGAGTGAAGCGTTGCAACCAGTATTCTTCACTTTCAGTCTGTTTTTGACCATCGATCCAGCCATGACAAAGGGCACTTTCCAGCGCCCGTTCATAAGTCAAGGTTGACTGCCCGGCGCCCTTTTTGGCAAGGCGCAGCCATATCCCGGTCGAGGTACCGCCGTTTTGCGCCAACCAGTTTTCCCATTCATTCTGGTCAAGGAATGTCAGACGAGGCTCAGTCATCGAGGATCCGTATGGTTGCATTCAGGCAGCGAAGCCTTTCGTTCACTGAAACCTCGCAGATTACCGATTTGCGCGGATTTTGGAATACCCGATTCATCGACAACTCAGCGTGTATCCATCGGAGGAAAGATGGAGGTCTTTCCTGGCGGACCATCCAGTTGACCGGCTTCCCGCCAACATCGGCTATTGCCATCGGGGCCCGGCGACGCCGGTAGGGGTCGAGTACCGGCCGCCCGACACGGGGTAGGTCACCCTGTTCGATAATCGGCTGCGGGCGGCCGTTCACGGCCATTTTCGGCCGTTCGCGCAGGCTCGCTTTAACCCCCGAAGTTGGGCCGAACCGGACCTTCGGCGGGCAGAGGCCGGACGCCGCTCATCGGTCGAACCGGCCGCTCCCCTTTTTCGAAAGGTGAGTGGCGGAATGTCCGCTTCCCAGCTACACGAATGAGTACTCTCGACTCAAAGTGGTCGTCGAGCCTTTCTAAGGCAAATATTCAACGTTCCTGTTCAGGACGCGGTTCTATCGCGCAGTTTCTCCTGTACTTTTCACTACCTGCTCAGTTGATGTGCCGGAGTAATAATCCGTCGGTGTAGCAAAATACTCCATTATGTTTGTTCGAACAATAATTTTGAATTGATTCGAAACCCAAGAATCTGCCACCGGTCCCCACGCTTGATTAGCGTGATGTTAATCTCCGCGGGGCCTCTCTCGAAGTCTCCACGCCCAGTGTAGGTAGCCGTGATGACCTTCCCTTGCTGGGAGGTGACGGAAATAGTCGCATGCCCTTTGCATCCCTTGTACTCCTTGAGCTTGCCAAGCATTCGGAACCAGCCAAAAAGTTTCCCCAGGTCTCTACCATTTGTGGCAGACATGAACTCGGGGCTTGCACGACTTATCAACTTGTCGGCATCCCAGCCGGAGACAACTGCAAGTATGGACTCATTCGCGAACTCCTGACTTTCTTTATCCAGTGCGCTGCCTTTGACTGCAAGAATCGAAATCCCCACCGCGGCTGCGACTGCAATAGCGAGGAGCGTACCTCCGAGAACCATCAGCACCTTCTTCATGAGACGCCTCCTACGTACCCGGGGGGGTATCAGCCTTTGGGTCGAGTTACGCAGCCGATGCTAGGATCGGCCTTCTTCTCGTGGCACTCGTCGCCGGAGTCGCAGGACACTCTCTCACGCCCTCCAAAATCGCCATTACAGGCCGGTTCGGCGCAATTAGAGGCCAGACGCCAGTGCCTCCTTGAGATTTCGCTTCGCCGCATCATTGCCCTGCTGCGCAGATTTGCGGAACCATTGAATTGCCAACGCCTTATCCCGTGGCACGGTAATCCCGTGCCAATAGAACGTCCCGATCTCGTTCTGTGAGAATGCATCGCCAAGGTTTGCCGCCTTCATGTAATCCACCAACGCACTATCAAGCCGCTTCAATTGCGCATAACAAACGCCCCTGTTTGCGAGAGCGTATGTATTATTTGGCTTGATTTCCAGCAGCCTCGATAAATGTGGCACCGCCACGCTGTATTTACCTTGCCGGATCAGTACCCAGCTAATCCGACTGATAATGTCAGGATCATCCGGCAATACTGCCAGCGCTTCCTCGTATTTCCGCTGCGCGCCCACGTAGTCGTGTTCCCATTCTAGTTTCCACGCGACGTCAGCAGTAACTGCCGCCTCAAGTTCCCGTACTTTCTCGACGGGCAAGCCCGCGCCTTTACATTCCCTGACAAAGCTCGACATCTCCTCGGCACTGCCACCCCATCTCGCCTGGAGCGTGAACAAGTACTTCCTCCTAACAATGAAATTCCTAGGAGCTTTCTCATTGGCCAAATCAAGTAGTCTTCGATTCATTCTTATTAGGCCATAGTTCTTTCCGATATCCATTGCGTGCAGGTAACTGAGAATCGGCTTATCGGTTAGATTCGCGGAGTCCAGTAAATCTTGTATGGATTTTTTAAAATTGGCATCCATCCCTGTAAATTGCTCGTCGCTCGTTTTGTCCGTAAAATTATCGCCACGAGCCTCAAATCCAACGTATTTATAATAAATTCCTCTTGCTAAGCGAGCCGCATATGACTTTGGGTATTTTTCAATCCACTCAATGAGTTTCGGCTCCACGGTGCGGTCCGTGATATAGAATGAACGAAAAGCCGCCAACAATTGCTCATCACCAATCGTGCCGCGTTCGTACGCTCGCTGAGTTTCGCTCATCTCACGATCCAATTGAGTATATTGGCTAGCCAATAGCATTCCGAGAAGTCTCGATTTATCGCTTTCAATGGCCTCTGCCCACGCACCGTTCTCCGTGGCTAATATGGCAAGGATTCCAAGCAAGATAATAATCCGCTTAATCATTTTAATCCCTTCGATCAAATGGCTTATTTTTTCACATTAGTGGCCGAGCGCTACATATACACGCCATCGCTCTACTTTTAACCGAGCCTCGCACCTTATACAAATTGCATCTGCAAGATCATCAACCGACTAAGGGGCAACATGCGCGGTATTCAGATCAGCATCGGTGCGGAAGCAGACATTCCAAGCGCGAACCCTTCCAATCAATTCTGTTCCTGTCATAACGTGCGCCCCTGGCCGAAAAGGGCATTTCGGGGCTCTTCAAAGCGGACCCTCCGGATAGGCTAGGAAGTCAAGCCTATGTACGACGGCTTTGGCCGCCGTTGATCGGTAGTTGGGCGCGCCAGGTGCGAACGGCCGCAATGGGTCGTAAGGCGCCGGTCGGCTCCTCTCAACTTGGTCGTCATGACGTTTGGACTTGAGCAGCCGGTTGCTCCCCTACGGCTGACCTTGCACAACGGCCCGAACCGGCACCTACAGGCTACCCAGCCTCAGCCGGAGCCACGAGAGGTAGATCTTCCGCGGTCAGGGACTTTCACCCTCTACTCCTTGCCGGTTAGCCGGCAAACACTGTATATTTATACAGTTGTCGTCACATCCCAGAAAAGCTGGCTCCTGAAGTCATGCCCGTGTGGCGCCTGCGCTTTCTTTCCTTCACCTCGAAAGGCAATTATGTTTGTGGACCGCACCGAAATCATCAACGCCGCCAAGGCATTGCGCGCCAGCCAGGAAGAGTCCAGATACAGCAAGCTCGTCGCGCTCGCGAACAAGCAACTCAAGACAATGCAAACGGCAATCCAGAGGGGCAAGGAAGAATTCGAGACCAGACTAGTACTCGACATCAACGAAGACAATCCGCAAGCAGCGCTGGAACCGCGCGCGCAACGGCTAGCCGACGACCTCAGAGGGCAGGGCTACACCGCAACGGTGACCACGTTTGCCGAGGTCAGCACCGACCGCAAGAACTGGACGCCGAATATCACGGTCGTCATCGGTCTGGGCGACATGGTTTCCGAAGACGACAACGCGATAGCGGAAAGCACGGTGTCCGACGAGACGGAAGTCGCGCTGGCTCGCGAAGCTGCCAGTGAAATGGCCTGACAGCAGGCGGGCAATCCGAGATAAGGACCGGCATCACGAAGCTTCGCGCACGGTCGCGTGCGTGATGGCTTTTCCAACAAGGGAAATCTGCACGCGGTCGCCGCTGGTGCCGGCAAGTGCCTTCCCAGGTAGATCGAAAGCCGAGACCAGCCATGAGCGGACATGCACGGGTTAATTTCAGATGACACCGAGCCGAAGACAAGCAACTGGTAGGTCACCGGTTCAACGCGTATCAACCTCTACAGCGACGATCGGACATTGCGTCAGTCCAGCGTGAAGTGCCGGATGGCGGGATGCCGTCCTGATCCTTTCGCAGGCGCCAGCACGCGGTCACCTATTCAGGTTATTTTCGGGCGTCATCGAACCACCTACTCTCCAGCAGACGCAAGGGGCGTCGCACAATGCGCCCGCCAAAGGCTTGCGACGCTAAAGAAAGGAAGGGCGATGAATGCCTATCCGGCTCCCGCAGACGCGAGTGCAATCACGCCATCTTGTGCCCTGCAGGGCGCGATTGCGATCGCTGCATTTGCCTCGAACGCACTACTGTGCCGCGTCGCACTGTTCAACTACTGCATCGACGCAGCGACTTTCTCCGATATCCGACTGCTGGCCGGAGGCGCGACGTTACTGGTCGTGACGAAGCTGAGACCGGAGTATGCTCCGCAGCCCAGTCCTGACCCTGACTGGATCTCGGCTACGGCGCTGGGGATTTTCGTGATCCTGTTCTCATTGTCGTATCTATCCCTCGGCGTCAGTTCCGGTGCGCTCGTGTTGTTCGGGACGGTACAACTGACGATATTTGTTGCCTGTCTCCTCAAAGGAGAACGCTTCCACCGCGTGGCGCTGATTGGCTATCTCCTGGCTATTGCCGGACTGTTATGCCTGACCACGCCCGGCGTCGGCGTTCCGCGAGTCTCCGGCTTGCTTATGATGGTTGGGGCAGGCGTGGCATGGGGGATCTATACCTTGCGAGGTAGGCGATCCGCAAGTCCACTCTCGGCAACGGCAGGAAACTTCCTGCGCGCGACCCCGATCTGCATCGTCCTCGGTTGGATGCTTAACGGCGATGCCCATGCGAGCGTAGCCGGAGTTGCCCTCGCTGTGGCGTCAGGCGCCGTGACATCTGCTATCGGCTTTGTCGTGTGGGGGTCGGTAATCCGAAAACTGCCAGCAATGTCCGCGGCCGCCATCCAACTACTGGTGCCGCCCGTTGCGGCGCTCGGCGGCGTTCTGTTCCTGCAGGAACCGGTGAGTACGCGCCTTGTTGTCAGTTTCGTTGCCGTCCTGCTCGGCATCTGGCTGGCAGCGTCGGTTGGTGCCAGGCACAGGGTCAAGGCTCGATGTTAGTGATGCCTCCTTGGAGAAGATGCATTCTGCGCTTTCGTTGAGGCAGTCATTCAGTTTGCGGGCCGGCTTGGCTCGCCGCAGCCCATCTACGAGTCAGGTGTCACGATGAAAGCAGCAATTGGTTTCGCCTTCGCGTGCTGGCTGTCGGGTGCAATCCTGATTCTCGTGGATTCTACGGCCGCAATTGCGCTGAGCGGCGCGCTGGCCCTGGCGGGGTTGGATCTGTTCGCACCTTAGCCGAGCCGCTCCAATCCTCCGTACGATCCGCGCTGAGACTCTTGCGCAGACCGCTTGTGACAGGGCGAACTCAATGCCAGGCTACTACGCTCAATTGCCCGCAACGCCGCCGCGTCTGCAATTCGCTATCGCAACTTGCCGAGCCACAGCGCGGTGAGCGTCGAGCGATTCCGGACGTTGAATTTTGTGTAGATCGACTTGATATGGACATGAGTCGTGTTCGGACTCTGCTCGAGTTTCTGCGCGATCTGCTTTTCCGTCAGTCCGTCGAGTAGCCCCAGCAGCACCCTTCGCTCGGCCGACGTCAGCGAAGCATCGGCGATGAGCAGGCCGTGGCTGAGCAGTTGCTGCCGATAGTACCATCTCAGCCCATGCATCACGAAGCCCAGAAGCTCGAGATCCGGCGCAGAGAAGCGGGGGGCTTGCAGATCGCGAAACACGAAAAGATGAATTCGCACATCATCGTTGAGCGAACAACGCACCTGGATGCTGTCGGCGTGACCGACTTCAAGGTAGTGGCGGCGATAGTGGGCACCTTCAAACCATTCGGCGGGCATCGCCTCGAAGAGCAGGTTGGCGCGGAACGGCTCGTTCCCCGACGCGGCCACGACATGTGACGAATCGACGTTGCCGGACCATAGCGTGTCGAACTGCTCCTGCACGGAAGCGACCATCGCGGGTACAGGATGCAGGAGCCGAACCAGGCGTGGACGCCAGCCGAACAGGGGATCCTTTCGCGCGAGCGAAGGTAATCGCACAACTACAGCCCAAAGTGCATTCTGTGCCGTGACCATCGCACAGAGCGTGGTTAGTAAATGGGTCAGCGCGGCATCGGCTTCGCCTGCGGAGAACTCGGCGAGCCGGTCCCAGAGTGCAAAGACGTCATCGCGGTGCGATTGGTTGGCGAAATCCGAGAGTGGATGCATGTCGTCCCCAGGAAGAACGGGCGAATCACCAATCTTCGGTGATCTTGGGCTCGCCTGGCAATAGCCTTGGTGCGGAAGCCCTGCTCCCCGGGCGTGGCGTTCAGTTGCCGAATGCAGAGTTCCCGTCTGACGATCCGGCAGGAATCGCCCCGGTTTGCGCTTGGCTCCAGCGCAAACCGGGGCGTGCCGGTGCAGGATGCAGTGCTTCTCGATCGGACGTGGGGTGCCTTATATTTCACATCTGGTGTGGCCCGGCCGGTTCCGGGTTTCGGCCACCTACTGTGGTCGTCAGCGTCCGGCCATCTACGGCCAGTGGCCGGCACATCGATCTGACATCCGAGCGTCGCCTACGCTCGGACAATGGTCATTCGCGCGTCAACCGCGCAGGGGGCACAGGATGTTCCCCAACAACGATTATCCCTTCGAGTGCCGCATGCTTTCCTGTGCACATTGTCCCAGCCGCCGAATATGCTGAGCTAAAATCTCATACTCTTCGCACCCCGTTTTCCCACTGATGAATCCTGGACCGCCTGACGTTCTGAGCCGCATCCTTTCCGCATGCAAGGCCGAGCGCGCCTTGACGGCGAGCTTCCGGCTCCACGCACCGTGGGCGTTGCACTCGGGCGGGACCGAAGGCGCACTGATCCGCGTGTGTACTGGACGCGGGTACTGGATCCAAACCGATGGCGGCATGCCTGTTGAGATTCGTCCTCGCGATATCGTAATGCTGCCGCGCGGCACCTCGCATACGTTGTCATCGATGCGCTGCCCCGGTAACAGCGTAGTGCCCATCGGCGAACTGCTGCAGGCGCACATGGTCGGCCGCCACGGTGATCACCCGATTGAACTGACGTACGGCACTGACAGCGCAGGCAGCGCGGACGACCCGCCCACGCAACTGTATTCGCTGCACCTGTGGATGCCTGCGCCTGACGTAGGCACCATCCCGGCGGAACTGCCACCGCTGATCGTCCTGCGTAGCGACACGTTTGCGCTAGCGCACACGCTGGCAACCACGATGGAACTGCTGGCGCATGACTCGCTTGCCCAGCGTCCGGGCTGGCGTTTGTCCGCGGCACGCATGGGCGACCTGCTGCTCGTGCATATCCTGGGCGAGTACCTGCGTACCCCGGCGACCGCGCGGAAGGACACACCGAACGTCCTCGACGACCCCGGCATCGCACGCGCAATCGCCGCCATGCAGGAGGCGCCGCAGCGCGACTGGAGCGTCCCCCAGCTCGCCGCCGTTGCGTACCTGTCGCGCACAGTGTTTACTGAGCGCTTTCGCACGCTGGTCGGGGTGCCTCCCATGCAATACCTGTGCGCCTATCGCATGAACCTCGCCACCGAACGGCTGCGCCAACCGCGTGCACGGATCGGCGATGTCGCTGAAGCAGTTGGCTATGCTTCAGAGAAGGCCTTCTCACGCGCGTTCCAACGCTGGATTGGCGTGTCGCCCACACAATACCAGTGCGACGCCTCGGCGCCCTGACGCTGGCCGCGCCGCAGCAGGCAGCACGCCAGACGCTGCAGATCCGGACGTTCGGTGCCCGAATCCGGCGTTCCGGAGGTTGAGGCCGGCATGCAAGCTCCCCAATAATTCCGTTCACTGGCTCGCGCCAGCGGACAAGGAGAGTGGGGCATGAAGCAAGTGGAACACGCGCTGGTCGTGGGCGGCGGCATCGCCGGCTGTTCGGCAGCCATTGCGCTGGCACAGGCCGGCGTGCGGGTAACGATGCTGGAGAAACAGCAGGAATGGAGATTCCAGAGTTCTGGCATCTTCATCTATCACAACGGACTTGCAGCGCTCGGCAGCCTCGGGGTGCTGCCGCAGATTCTTTCAAGCGGCTTTTCCATTGCCGATGGGCGCAACATCTATCTGGACCAGCGCGGCAACCCGATCGTCGATACGTTCTATCCGTCCCGGCATCCGGACATCCCGCCGATCGTCGGCATTCGCCGGGCCGAGTTGCATCGCGTCCTTGCCGGCCGGCTCGATGCGCTGGGCGTCGATATCCGCCTGGGCACCAAGGCCGTTCGGATCGACCAGGACGCAGCCGACCACGTCAACGTCGCGCTATCCGATGACACCACGGGTCAATACGACCTCGTGGTGGGGGCGGACGGCATTCGGTCAGACATCCGCCGCCTGGTCGCCGGCTCGCTGGAGCCGGCCTACACCGGGCTCGGCGTCTGGCGCAGCGTGCATGCGCGCCCGAAAGACCTCACCGCCAAGGTCATGATGATGGGCACCGGCAAGCGGCTCGGCATCATGCCGATCAGCGACGACCAGCTATACCTGTTCGGCACGCTGCCCGAGCCGGCCGGCACGTGGTACGACCGTGCCGACTGGCCGGCACTGATGCAAGCCCGCTTTGCGGAGTTCGGCGGCCCAGCGCGCCGGTTCCTCGATGCGCTCTCGCCCGGCGCCGAGGTGCTCTACACTGCCGTCGAGGAAGTAGCCGCACCGCTACCGTGGCACCGCGGCCGTGTGATCATGATCGGTGACGCCGCACACGCTTCCACCCCCTTCATGGGACAAGGCGGCGCGATGGCACTCGAAGACGCGGTGCTCCTGGCGCAGATGCTGTCGCGCGGGGCCGACGTGGAGGCCACGCTGCAGGCCTTCGGCGAAGCACGCTATCCCTTGTGCAAATTCGTGCAGGACACCTCGCGCAAGGTTGGCGAGGCCGGCGCCCGGGAGGACGCCACCCTCCTGACGGCGCGCAACGAGACGATGCTGCGCACCGCACAGCGGCATGTGGATGACTTCTACGCGCGGATGGACGCGCTACGTCATCAATCGCCTGCGGCGCAGCGCGGCTGAAAGGCGGGGTACAGGCGCCCCTCCCCACGAGCAGACTAGAGCTGCTCGCCGTCCTCGCGATAGTGGTCGACGAACTCGCTCAGTTCGTCGAGGTGGCGCATATCTCCGAATATTTACCCGCCAGTCGCTAGCGGAGGCACGGCAGGAAAGTACCTTCCGTGTGAAAGCAAGGGCAGGGCGAACGGCGGCATTCATGGCTGCGGGGTGATGCTGCGCGTGGCCGCTGGGGCCGAACACTTGCCGGCCAATATCTCCGAACAGATGTCCGTTGCACCTCGGAAGCCGCCATTGGGACTGCTCGGGCCGAACGGCGGCAGTGGGTCGAGCGGAGACCCTCGAATGCCCTCCGGACAGCCACCGACGACTTGCGGTCCAGGCGGTACTTCGTCACCGACTGAATACCAACATGCTGCGGGCGCTTGTGTCGCGCCAGCGCCGAGTTGATGTCCTACCCAGATTCGGCGGGTGAGAAGGCCTATGGGTTTTGCTTACCCTGCGCAGGATCGTAGGCCCAACGCCGAGGATTGGACGTCAGCCCGCGCACGCCCCGTCGCGTAGTCCTTCAGTGCCGACCGCCCCGTCACCCTTGCCGGGTGCATGCCATATTCCACAGCGTCTCCGAACGGGTTCCCGTACGGCAGTACGCAAGTATGGGCTTCGGCAGCTCCGCCATGAGTACACCGAAGGCTGCTGCAGCTTCGACGGTGACACCCCCCGATTTTACGGGCAGGTAGTGCGCGGCCATGCCAAGCGAACTGGCCACCTCCGCGATTTTCGCGAACTGGACCTGGCCGGCAGCCTCTCCATCGTGCCGGTTGCAGACGATGGAAAGGAACCCGACCGCATGCGCCGCCCGTACGTCGGCTCCGCTTAACTGTGGCGCCACGCTCACGTCGTTCGAGAGCTGCTTGATCAGCATGTCCTGTCGGCCCTTGCCCACTTCCATACAGCGCTCTATGGCTTTGCGGAAGCAGTCGACTGCAAAATCCACGTCTGCCAACGTTGTAAAGCGTCCAAGGCTCAGGCGGACTGTGCGCTCCGCGGAATCTTCACCCAGGCCGACGCAAGTCAGCACGTGAGACGGTTTGCCAGCCGCCGAATTGCAGGCAGACGTTGAGGAGATGGCCAGATCGTCGGTCAACATGGACGGGAGGAAATTGGGCAGTTCCACGGTCAGACTGAGTGTGTGCGGAATGCGGGCCGCGGAACTGGCGTTCTGCGTGACGGCGCCTGACGCGCGCACACCACTCAGCAAGCGCTCGCTCAGTTGCGCGATGCGCTCGTTGTCCGACGCCATTTCAGTACGCGCCAGTTCGCAAGCCGTTCCCATGCCGACAATCTGGTGCGTGGCAAGGGTGCCAGATCGCAGGCCCTGCTCATGTCCGCCGCCGTGCATCTGGCAGGCAATACGCGGTGCCACTTCGCGACTCACATAGAGCGCGCCGATGCCTTTCGGGCCATAGAACTTGTGTGCCGACATCGACAGCAGGTCTATACCCATCGCCTTTACGTCAATCGCGGTCTTGCCAGCAGCCTGCGCCGCGTCCACGTGAAGCAGAGCGCCAGCGGCGTGAACAATCTGCGAGATCTCAGCAATATTGGTGAGGGTGCCGATCTCGTTGTTCACCATCATCAACGAAACGAGGCCCGTGTGATTGCTGCAGGCCGCTTTAACAGCGGCCGGCGAAATCTCGCCAGCCGGATTCGGCAAGAGGTAGGAAACGGAAACGTCAAGTCGCTCAAGGTGCGACGCGGTGTCCAGAATTGCCTTGTGCTCAAGCTTGCTGGTAACCAAATGGCGGCGCGTCGGCTCGTGGTCGAAAAAACCCTTGAGCGCTAGGTTGTTCGACTCTGTCGCACCGGACGTCCAGACAATCTCGGATGGCTCTGCACCAATGAGAGCGGCTACCTGAGCGCGAGCCTCCTCGACTACATCCCTTGCCTTCAGCCCTGCAGCGTGGGAGTTCGACGCAGGGTTTCCGAAGACGCCGGCGGCCCCCAAGCAGCCGAACATCGCCTCCATGACACGAGGGTCCGCCGGTGTGGTTGCAGCGTAATCGAAGTACCGCAGAGTGTCCGTGCTCATCATTCATCCTTCAGAAGGGTAGAAATGCTACGACGAACGCACTGAAAGTTGCTTCCAAAATCCATCACCGAGAGGGGAATGTGTAGCATTCAATGCTACTGAATGCGCACTATGTAGAATATTTTCGCGTACGCGGTCTGGCCGCACGGGCTGACTTAATAACCGTAGCGGGCAAGACCGGCCATTCGCAGTGAGGCCGCCGACTGACTCGGAAGGATCGGTCACCGCCCTTCGCCGTCCGGCGCCGGTGTCAGCGCCGTGGCCAGCACTTCCGCACGGTGGCCTCGCTGCGCGTGAACCAGTGCAAAGCTCAACGCTTCGCCGACTCGCTCGCACTTTTTTAACGCGCGTTGGGCTACTACTGGGCAATGACCGCCCGGTCCCGGGCGCACTCCAATTCTGTCGCGGATTGGGACCACAGTTCCACCAAGCTGCCCGCCCACGGCACCTGTGCCTGCGGCCCCGCTTCCGATCGCGCCTGCCTTGTCCGGGCTAGGGTCACTGCCCGAAGGCTGCCGACGAATTCGTTGGCAACGTCTGTTTGTGCCATGTATGCGCCTAAAACGACACTCATACTGGCCAACCTTGGAGACGGCAAGCAATCACTAGACGCGCGGAAGGGCTGGGAGTAGGATTAAATCCTACTCGATGGAGCGCGCTATGGCCCGAACTACTCAACAGATGAGCGTCACATTGCCTACTGAAATGGCCCAAACCGTGAAGGAAAAGGTGCGCAGCGGCGAATATGCCAGCGAAAGCGAAGTCATCCGTGAGGGGCTTCGCGCACTCAATGCGCGCGACCGAGCCGTTGAAGCATGGCTACACAACCAAGTGGGGCCGGCCTATGACGCGCTCAAAGCCGACCCGTCCAGGGCCAGGTCGGCTGACCAAGTTCGTGCACGCGTAGCTGCGGCATTGGCCCAAGCGACAAAGGCATGAAGGTCTATAAAGGCATTTTTAGCACGGAGTTTGAAGAACAACTCGCGGACCAGGCCCTTCACATTGCATTGGAAGCGTCATCAACGGTCGTGGCACAACAGTATGCCGATGCCATTACCGCTTACTGCGAGAGCTTGTGCAATTTCCCGCATCGCGGCACGAAGCGTGACGATATCCGAGTTGGCCTTCGCATTACTCATTACAGAGGTAGCGCCGTGATCGCTTTTGGCGTCGACGATGACGCAGCCGAAGTTGCCTTCATCGGTGTGTTCTTCGGGGGACAGGACTATGAGAGTGCCCTGCGAGACGATGCATGAGCCTTCGCCCACTCACTGAAGCCCGCTTCGGCGGGATTTTTTTTACCGTTACCTGGCGCAAAGGATCGCTGACCTGCTGGCCGTGCCTGGCGCCGACGAGATTGAACTCGAAATCCCTCGGCATCCTGAACGTGCTCGTTCTGCGGATCTTGACTGATCCCATGACGCGGAAAATTGGGGGCGAGATGGCGACCATGAGTTATTTTGTGACCGCATGGGGCGGGCTTCGTGGGTGAACTTTGCCTCCTCTTCGACCGATGGCTCTTCCCGGCCAGGAACGGCCTTCGGACATCGCCGCCCAAATCGTTGACAATCAGGTCCGGCACCAGGCGGTAGGACAGGTTTGACGGCGACCGCGAGTGGGTCGCCGGGTGCACAATAAGCGAAAGATCGAGGCTAAAACCCGGGAGCTGGCCTCCAATGAATAGATGGCGGAAATGGACCACCGTTCAGGAAGGCTAGAAATATTTCCGCTACTTGGTCGGACATGAACCATTCATCCGACCGCATGGAAATGTTGCCCGCACCGAAAACTAGAATTGTGCCGTCCGGACGAACTGGACTGGGCTTGTCATGGAATGCCCTCCACCGCCTTTCCCCGTCAACTTCGAAATGCTCAATCATGCAGGAGACTCCGCCACCTGCAACCTGAACATAGTTGCCTGCATCATCTGTCAAAGACGCATAGGAAGACAGTCCATAGCTTCGCAACGACTTTATCGCACGGCCGATCTGAGCCGGCGCGGGCGCGAGGATGCCGACTTTACCCTCAATCTCGAATTTCATTCGCCGATTTACTTCCATACAAGTGGGCCACGGTTGGCATCCTACCAGCGCGTTGGCCGCAAAATGTTGAACGGCCGTTATCAGCAAATTCGATGAGCTGCTCAGGGTCGGCAGGAGACGACCGCCGTCCGCGTCCCCACCGAGGACCTTGACCGGCCGTCAGCGGCCGGTCAAGGTTGTCATTCCCCTCGAGTAATGGCACGATGCGGACATAGTGAACGATTTTTCTATAAGTCGAATCATGTCGCTATCGACCAACGCAAGACCTTATCTTGCACTGACACTTCTTGGCGTCCTACTCGCTGTGGGAGCTGCGTCAGAAATCTATGGCAGAGCCTCAATTAACGTAGTAGGCCAAGTAGCGACTGATGAAACGAGGTGCCAGGAACCGCAGCATAACCGTTGCGTGACCAGCTATGTCCTCAGGGCGGTAGATGGTTCGACCACAGCATACAGCGCTGGCCCTACCGACCATTCATTACGACGCTACCTTCCTGTAGAAACCACCATTGAAAAACACCGGTGGCAACTCACGTACCGAGTCAACGGTGTCGAGGTCGACGACTTTCCAATATTATTCTACTGTGGCCTTTTCTGGTCAGGGGTAGGCGCATTTGCATGGGGTCTCTACCTCCATAAGAAATGGCCGGCCTAATTCAAACTCTGAACGACCGCCTTGGAGTAATGCGACCCACTCCTAGGGGTCGGAAGCGGGCAACCAAAGCAGCATCCGATGGCGATCAAGCTGTCGAACAGTCGGGTGACCGCGAACCGCAGTGCACCACGCGTCAGACTTGTCTGATTGACAGCAATCAGCCCCTCCCCCAAACTCCCCAAGTCACCGCAAACAACGGCGACCGAGCGTGGAAACTCGAAGGATCCGGGACCCGACCAACCGAGTTCCACGGAGGCGCCATGCCCGCTCGTACTCCCTGCACTGAGCAATCCACTCTTCCTGAAGCCCCGGCGCACCAATTCGCCATCTCCCGCCAATCCCCCCTGATCGCCGATCTGATCGAGTTGACCTATCCGGCCAACGCCGACGACAGGGACCGTATCCGGGCGCAAAATGCCGCCTACCAGCTCGGCACACTCAGTACCACCATCCTCGACGTTACCCAGCAAGGCTGCGCAGAGCTATGGCGCGTAAGCGCCGGGCTCGCGGCTGTGCTGCGCCTGCTGGAGGCCGACGAGGAAGCCGACATGGACACGGTCGGCATTCAGTGCCTGCTGGCCCCGCTGAAGGAGCAACTCGACCAGGCGGTCAGCCGGGTACAGGAAATGCTCTGATCTGCAAGGTGTGAGGGCCGCCAGCAGGCGGCTCTCACGGGATCATCGCTTCACAGCGAGAGGGCCCGGCCAATCAAATCCAGACATCATTCTCCGCCGTGCGCTCCTCTTGCACCTCCGCCGTATTCAAGACGCCAGGCGGCTCGATCAGCGGCACCTTGGCCTCCTCGCCGCATACGGCTTGCGCTCCACGCCTTAAGGCACTACCGTCATTGCGTCAAGACTTTGGCCTGTATGTGCGGCTAATCCGCATCGCGGATGCGGCACCCGCGCCCGCGTGGATCAATCCCCGTGCACATCCTCCGGACGTTCGTGCAACACATGCCCGAATTCATCCAGCTCTTTCTGGATCCTCGCCATGCTGGCGTCGATGGCCTGCTGCGTAATCTCACCATCGACGAACTCGACCGAGACACGGGCCACGCGGGGATCCTTGTCGACGATGCCTTGCAGCACCTTGTCGAACAGCTTTTCCCCGGCACGCAGGCCGAGCGGGCGGGGCACCAGCACCTTGACCAGCAGGATCTCCGCCTCGCTTCCCGTTTGCGCCGCATCGGCGACGGCGGTGCGCAGGTACGATTTGAGTTTCAAGATACTCAGGTCGCCGGGAACGCCGATATGCGACACCCGAACCTTTTTGTCAGCCATGCGATCTCTCCGCCAGATTTGAACGCGAGGACTATACCGCAGGCGGCATCGGCCCGGCTCGGCCATGGACCCCGCCAACATGAGCCTGGCCCCCGGTGCGCTCGGAAAGCGGCTGGGTGGCGAGGCGCATGCCAGGAGCTCCTGAATCTTTTCGGCGCTGACCGGCAGGGCGGCATTGAGGTAGTGCATTGTGCGGAGCAAAAATCCATGCCGCGCCCGCGATCGTTGTAGCATCGCTGCCATGGACAACCTGCTCAGAAAACTCGACCTGACCTCGCTGCGACTGTTCGTTGCCGTTTGCCAGGAACAGAGTATTGCCCGCGCCGCCGAGCGCGAATTCATTGCGCCGTCGGCGGTGAGCCGCCGCATTGCCGAGATCGAAGCGCTGATCGGCCTGCCCGTGATCGAGCGCCATGCGCGCGGCATCACGGTGACGGCGGTGGGCGAGGCGGTGCTGCGGCATGCGCTGGCCATCATTGGCAGTGTCGAGGCGCTCAGCGCGGAACTGTCGCGTTTTACCTCCGGCGCGCGCGGCAACGTGCGCCTGGTGTGCAACCTTGGCGCCATCGTGCAGTTCCTGCCGGAGGACCTGGCGGCCTTTGGACGCGTGTATCCCGATATCGGCATCGAACTGGAGGAGCAGCACAGCCCCGAGGTGCTGCGCATGGTGGGCGAGCGCAGCGCGGACTTTGGCATCTGCAATGCGATCCAGGGCGTGGAGCAGTTTGTCTCGCTGCCTTACCGGGAGGACCAGCTCTGCGTGCTGGTGCCGCGCGGGCATGCGCTGGCGTCGGCGCAGCAGGTGCGCTTTGCTGACTTGTTGGGCGAGACCTTCGTCGCGCTGCGCGATGAGAGTGCGTTGAGCCGCCTGCTGGCGGAGCAGGCGGCGCGCTTGAACGAGGCGCTCAAGATCAAGATCCGGGTGGCGAGCCTGGATGCCTTGTGCCGCATGGTGCATGTCGGGCTGGGGATTGCTGTCGTGCCGAGGCAGGTGGGCGAGCTTTACCTCAACACCCTGGACGTGGTGGCGCGGCCGCTATCGGACCCCTGGGCGACACGGCAACTGGTGGTGGTGTTTCACTCCCGGGAGCATCTTTCGGCGAGCGCCTTGGCTTTGGTAGGCTTTCTTTGCCGGGAATAGGAACAAGGCGGGCAAAGCGAAGCGGGAGTGGGCAACCAGCCAGCCAGCCAGCCGTCGCAAACCGAGATGCCTGCCATGCCGACTGCGCACTTTGCCCCGGCGGCGCCAAACCATATAGTGGGGTCATCACAACGAGAATCCCCGCAATGGAAGCCACCATCCGCTTCGACGGCCGCGTGCTGTACCTGTCGCAAGACCCAGCCTGCGTGCGCGCCCAGCTCGACGGCAAGCCGATGACCCGGGCCGAGGCCGGCCCGCTGCGCGACAATATCTCCACCGATGAGATCACGCCCGTCACGATTATGCTTACCTACGATGAGCGTCTGGGGCAATTCCCTTACGTGGGGTTCCAGGCGGGGGGCGAGCAGCCGATCGGCCGCGATGCCATCCGCAATGGCGGCTTTGCCGTCACGGTGGCCGGCAAGCGCTATGGCAAGGGTTCTTCGCGCGAGTCCAGCCCGCTGGCGGAGCTGTCGGCCGGCATCCGCCTGATCGTTGCCGAGAGCTTCGAGCGCATCTACCAGCAGAACTGCGACAACATCGGCATCCTGACCACCACGGATTTCACGGTGCTCGACCGCGTGCTGGCGGGTGAGGCGATTCCCATCGAGGCGTTCCTCGCCGGGCGCGATGCGCTGACCCAGCAGGTGATCCGTGCCGGCGGCCTGCTGGCCTATAGCCGCGCGGCAAGCTGGCCGGCAGCGGGCGAGGGCGCGCAGGGAGCGCAGGCAATTGAGGCAACCGGCAACGCCGCACCGCGCACCTTGGTGGAAAAAATCATCGCCCGCCATCTGCTTCCTGGCACGCCGAGCGCCGAGCGCGGCCAGGGCGTGTTCGTGGCGGCGGACTGGCGCTTCTCGCACGACTACTTCACCGGCATGTGCGCGCACCTGATGCACCGTGCTTTCGGCAAGCCGGCAACGCTGCGCGAGCCGGATCACATCATCGCGTTCCAGGATCACCTGGTGCTGGCGGCCCAGAGCTTCCCGCATGTGCGCGACGGCTTGTTGCCAGGGGTGGCCAACCTGATGCAGGGGCATAGCAGCTTTGCGCACGACTACCCGGTGCGCTCGCATAACGCGCTTCCCGGTGACGTCCCCGGCTCGGAAGGCATCTGCCATGCGCTGATGGCCGAGCAGTACGCGCTGCCGGGGCAGGTGGTGGTGGGCACCGATTCGCACACGCCGCATTCCGGCGCGCTGGGTTGCCTGGCGTTTGGCGCCGGCGCTACCGATGTTGCCAATAGCTGGGTCACGGGCTACGTGCGCTGCAAGGTGCCGGAAACCCTGCGTGTGGAGGTGGAGGGTGAGCTGGCGCCGGGCGTGAGCGCCAAGGACATCGTGCTCTACCTGCTGCAGATGGACGCAATCCGCTCGGGCGGCGCCATCGGCGTGGTGTTCGAGTACGCCGGCAGCACGGTGCGCGCCTTGTCGATCGACGAGCGCGCCACGCTGACCAATATGGTCGCCGAGCTGGGCGGCTTCACCGGCATCGTCGAGCCAGACGACAAGACCGTGGCCTTCCTGAAGGCGCGGCGAGGCGTCGATTTTGTGATCGAGGAATGGATGCGCAGCGATGCCGGCGCAACCTATCGCGACGTGATCCGCATCGACGCCGCCGCCATCGCACCCATGGTGGCGCGTCCCGGAGACCCCGGCAACGGCATTGCGGCCAACACGCTGGCGCAGCCGGTGCCGGTGGACATTGCCTACGGCGGGTCCTGCACCGCAGGCAAGCGGGAGGATTTCGACTACTACCACGAGGTGCTGCGCTGGGGCCTGGCGCATGGCCTCAAGGTGTCGCCCCGCACCCGGCTGTTCCTGCAGTTCGGCACCCTCGGCGTGAAGGCTTACTGCGAAGCGCGCGGCTATATGGACACCTTCGCCGCCGCCGGCGCCACGCTGGTCATGCCGGGCTGCGGCTCGTGCGCCAACTGCGGGCCGGGCGCTTCCACCACCAGCGAGCAGGTCACCATCAGCGCCATCAACCGCAATTTCCCCGGCCGCTCGGGGCCGGGCCAGGTCTGGCTGGCCAGTCCTTACACGGTGGCTGCGAGCGCGCTGGCGGGGCAGATCAGCACATTCGGGCAATTGCAGGCAAGCCGCGCCGCACCCTAGCGCAGCCCGGCGTCCGCGCGCAAGCGGGGACGCGGCGGCATCCATAGCCGGGCGACAGATCCCGGCAGCCATCCACAGGAGACAACGATGTTCCCCAATACCTCGCGCGTGCTGCGCGCGGCGGGGCGGCTGCTTGCCGTCGCCGCCATCGCATTCCCGGTCATCGGCGCGCACCCCGCGCACGCGGCGCACGCCGCGGACAAGTATCCCGCCAAGACCGTGCGTCTGATCGTGCCGAACTCGCCGGGTTCCACCGCCGACGTGGTGGCGCGCGTGGTGGCCGAGGGCATGGGCCAGGACCTCGGGCAACCGTTCTACGTGGAGAACCTCCCCGGTGCGGCGGGCATCCCCGGCACGCGGCAACTTGTATCCGCGGCGGCGGACGGCTACACGCTCGCGGTGGTGTCGTCCAACCATGCCATCAACCCGGGCCTGTACCGCCATATTCCCTATGACAGCGTGAAGGACATCACTGCCGTGGGGCTGATCGGCACCACCCCGCTGGTGCTGGTGGTGGGTGCGGGCTCGCCGTACAAGACCGTGCAGGAACTGGTCGCGGCGGCGCGGGCGCATCCGGGCAGCCTGAGCTACGGCTCTTCAGGCAAAGGCAGCGTGCTGCATCTGGCCGGCGAGCTGCTGAAATCGAAGGCCGGCATCGATATGCTGCACGTACCCTACAAGGGCGTGAACACGTTGATGACCGATGTGCTCGGCGGACAGATCAACGCGGCCTTCCTGGCCACGCCTTCCGCCCTGCCGCAGATCAAGGCCGGCAAGCTGCGGGCGCTGGCGGTCAGCACGCCAGCGCGGCTCGACAGCCTGCCGGCGGTGCCGACCCTGGCGGAATCGGGCGTCAAGGACTATGCCTACGATGCCTGGATCGCGCTGGTCGGTCCCGCCGGGTTGCCCAGGGACGTCGCCGCGCGGCTGCAGCAGGCGCTGGTCAAGGCGCTGTCCGCACCCAAGGCGCGGGAGCTGTTTGCCGCGCAGGGCTTTGTCGTGAAGACCGGCAATGGCGAAGAGACGGCCCGTCTCATCCGCGACGAGCTGGGCAGGAGCCAGGCGCTGATCAAGAGCGCGTCGATCGTGGCGGAGTGAGGCGCGCTGGCCGAACGGCTCGCGCCACGGCGCCAGCTTCCATTCCCGCACGCCGGTCATGGCCATGCCAGGGTCCAGGCACGCCAGCGTGCTAAGCCGGTGCACCGGCATCCAGCGCCAGCGCGGCGCCATACACCGCGTGGCTCGCGATGCGTAGCGCTTGCGTCATCAGCATGGCCGCGGGCGAGAGCAATCGATCCGTGCGGGTGATGATGCCAAAGTCGTCCATATGACAGGGCAGCGGCAGCGGCACGATGGCGAGCAGGCCATGCTGCGCGTAGTACTGCGCGACGTCGTCGGTGAGCACGGCCAGCATGTCGCTGTGTTCCAGCATGCGTGTCAGGAACAGCAGCGCGGCGGTTTCCACGACGTTGGTCGGCGGCATCAGGCTGGCACGCTGGAACATCAGGTCGAAGCGGTGACGCAGCACGCTGCCGGCCGGCGGCACGATCCACGCCGCATCCTCCACATCGCGCAGTGTCAGCGCGGACTGCGCCAGCAGTGGATGGCCCAGCCGCGCCACCGCGCACACGGGCTCGCCCGCCAGCGGCTCGTAGCGTAGGCGCAGCTTGTCGTGCTCGGCAAACAGGCGTGCGACCACCAGGTCCAGCTTGTCCTGGGCCAGGCGTTCCAGCAGCACGTTGCTGTTCTCGATCTCCAGCGATACGCGCAGTCCGGGCTGCTCTCGCTTGACCTGCGCAACGGCCGGCGGCAGCAGCTTCACGCCGGGCGAGGTGATCGCGCCCACGGCCACATGGCCCAGCCGCCCGGTCTTGAGCGCCATCACTTCCTCCTGCGCCTGGTCCAGGCTGCCCAGCACCGCGCGCGCGTGCCGGATCATCGCTTCCCCATACCAGGTCGGGCGCATGCCGCGCGGCAGCCGCTCGAACAGCGGGACTTCCAGCATCTCCTCCAGTTCGCGCAGCAGCTTGGATGCGGCCGGTTGCGTCATGTTGAGAACGGCGGCGGCGCGGTGGATGTTGCCTTCGTCGGCAAGGGCGACCAGCAGCAGGAGCTGGCGGGTCTTGAGCCGGGCGCGGATATACCACGGGCTGGGCGTTGACATAGGGTTTACGTTGATATCTGAAGTGATATGGATACGGCCTCAATCTTCATTGGAAGGATATCAAACCGGGCCGTACACTCCGGCCATATTCAAAAACAGATTCAAGCAAGATGAGAGACAGCCTCCCCCGGACGCGTCCCGCTTTGGCGCCGGTCCCACGGTAGTCAAGGCGCCGCCCTTCATGGGCCGCCGCTGTCATCGCGTCCCAGTCCAGTCCCATCGTCCCCGTATTCAGGAAGCTCCCCCAATGCCGGAATCCAAATCCAAGCTGCGCTCCGCCCAATGGTTCGGCTCCGCCGACAAGAATGGCTTCATGTACCGAAGTTGGATGAAGAACCAGGGCATCCCCGATCATGAGTTCGATGGCCGTCCCATCATCGGCATCTGCAACACGTGGTCGGAGCTCACGCCCTGCAACGCGCATTTCCGCAAGCTGGCCGAGCATGTCAAGCGCGGTGTCTACGAGGCCGGCGGCTTCCCGGTGGAGTTCCCGGTGTTCTCCAATGGCGAGTCCAACCTGCGGCCCACCGCCATGCTCACGCGCAACCTGGCGGCGATGGACGTCGAGGAGGCCATCCGCGGCAATCCGATCGATGCCGTGGTGCTGCTCACCGGCTGCGACAAGACCACGCCCGCGCTGCTGATGGGCGCGGCGAGCTGCGACGTGCCGGCCATCGTGGTGACGGGCGGGCCGATGCTCAACGGCAAGCTGGACGGCAAGGACATTGGCTCTGGCACGGCCGTCTGGCAACTGCACGAGTCGCTCAAGGCCGGCGAGATCAATGTGCATCAGTTCCTCTCTGCTGAAGCCGGCATGTCGCGCTCGGCCGGCACCTGCAACACGATGGGCACGGCGTCCACCATGGCTTGCATGGCGGAAGCGCTGGGCACTTCGCTGCCGCATAACGCCGCCATTCCCGCCGTGGATTCGCGCCGCTACGTGCTGGCGCATATGTCCGGCATCCGCATTGTCGAGATGGCCAAGGAAGGGCTGACGCTGTCGAAGATCCTGACGCGTGCGGCGTTCGAGAATGCGATTCGCGCCAATGCGGCGATTGGTGGCTCCACCAACGCGGTCATCCATCTGAAGGCCATCGCGGGGCGCATCGGCGTGCCGCTGGAGCTCGAGGACTGGACACGCATTGGCCGCGACACGCCCACCATCGTCGACCTGATGCCCTCGGGCCGCTTCCTGATGGAGGAGTTCTACTACGCCGGCGGGCTGCCCGCGGTGCTGCGCCGGCTGGGCGAGGCAAACCTGCTGCCGCACCCGGACGCGCTGACCGTCAACGGCCGCACGCTGTGGCAGAACGTGAAGGACGCGCCCAATACCAATGACGAGGTGATCCGCGCGCTGGACAACCCGTTGATGGCCGATGGCGGTATCCGCGTGCTGCGCGGCAACCTGGCACCGCGCGGCGCGGTGCTCAAGCCCTCCGCCGCCACGCCCGGCTTGCTCAAGCACCGCGGCCGCGCCGTGGTGTTCGAAAACCTTGAGCACTACAAGGAGCGGATCGTCGATGAAACGCTGGACGTCGACGCATCGTCCGTGATGGTGCTGAAGAACTGCGGCCCGAAGGGGTATCCGGGCATGGCCGAGGTCGGCAACATGGGTTTGCCGCCCAAGCTGCTGCGCCAGGGCGTCAAGGACATGGTGCGCATCTCGGATGCGCGGATGAGCGGCACGGCGTACGGCACCGTGGTGCTACACGTGGCGCCCGAGGCCGCGGCCGGCGGCCCGCTGGCCGCCGTGCGAGACGGCGACTGGATCGAGCTGGATTGCGAGGCCGGCACGCTGCACCTGGACATCGATGACGAGGAACTGGCACGGCGCATGGCCGAGCGCGTCGACACACGCGCCGCAGGGGAGGGCGGCTACCGGCGGCTGTATGTGGACCATGTGCTGCAGGCGGACGAGGGCTGCGACCTGGACTTCCTGGTGGGCTGCCGCGGCGCCGCGGTGCCTCGCCATTCGCACTGATTGCGCCACTGCCGGCAATGCCGGCAGCGGCCACTGACAAGAACATGCAGGAACATTCGAGGAGACACAGATGAACACCACCCCCACGGCCGGCTTGGACCGGCCAGTCCCGCTTCCTGGCGCTGCGGATCTGCCTGGCGATACGCCGGCCGGCGCCGCCAGCGAGGAGAGCCGCATTATCAGCATGCTGACCCGCAAGCTGATTCCCTTCCTGGCGCTGATCTACGTGGTGGCCTATATCGACCGCTCGGTGGTTGGCTTTGCCAAACTCCACATGAATGCGGCGGTAGGTATCAGCGACGCGTCCTACGGGCTGGGCGCGGGTTTGTTCTTCATTGGCTACTTCCTGTGCGAGGTGCCCAGCAACCTGGCGCTGGAGCGCTTCGGCGCGCGCCGCTGGTTCGCGCGCATCTTGTTCACCTGGGGCGTCATCACCATGGCGATGGCGCTGATCAACAGCGCCAGCACCTTCTACGTGCTGCGCTTCTTGCTGGGCGCGGCCGAGGCGGGCCTCTATCCCGGCATCCTCTACTTCCTGACCAAGTGGTTCCCGATGCGCCATCGCGCCCGCATCATCGGCCTGCTGGTGCTCGCGCAGCCCATCGCCCTGATCGTCACCGGGCCGATCGCCGGCTGGGTGCTGTCCACCAGCGGGCTGTTTGGCCTGACCAACTGGCAGACCCTATTCGTGCTCAGCGGGCTGCCCGCAGTGCTCCTGTGCTTGCCCACGCTGCGCATCCTGCCCGAGTCGCCATCGCAGGCACGCTGGCTGGCGCCGGCGGACCGCGCCTGGATCGAGCGCGAGCTGGCGGCGGACCAGTCCACGTTTGCGCTCAAGGCGCACGGTAACCCGCTTGGCGCGCTCAAGGACAAGCGCGTGCTGCTGCTGGCCTTGCTGTTCCTGCCGTTCCCGCTCAGCATCTACGGCTTGTCGCTGTGGCTGCCCACCATCATCAAGCAGTTCGGCGTGACGGATGCCACCACGGGCCTGCTGTCGGCGGTACCGTACCTGTTCGCGGTGGTCGGGCTGTACCTGGTGCCACGCCATTCGGATCGCAAGGGCGAGCGCTACTGGCACATCATCGTGGTGTCGGCCATGGGCGCGATCACGATGGCGGCCAGCGCCTGGGTCCAGACGCCCGCGCTGCAGTTCCTCTTCATCTGCCTGACTGCGTTCTCGATCTATTCGATCCAGGCGGTGGTGTGGGCGCTGCCGGGCCAGTTCCTGACCGGCGCCAGCGCCGCCGTGGGCATTGCGACCATCAACTCGCTGGCCAACCTGGGCGGCTACCTTGGCCCCTACGGGATCGGCCTGATCAAGGATGCGACGGGCAAGCTGGCCTCGGGACTCTACTTCCTGGCCGCCATGCTGGTGTTCGCCGTGCTCATGACCTTTGTCGTGCGCTCGGCGCTGGAGACGCCGGCAAGGTCCTGATGCCGGCGTTGGTTCCTGTTGGTTCCTTTGCACCGGCGCGACCGGCGTGACCGGCGTGCGTGGTTTGGCTCGCCGGCGTCCTCGTGCCTACAGTTCCACGAACACCGCGCCGTTTTCCACCTTCACGCTGTATGCCTGGATATCGCTGGTCAGCGGCTCGCACATCGCCCGTCCGGTGCGCACGTCGAACTTGCCCTGGTGCAGCGGGCACTCGATCTCGTGCCCGTCCAGGAAGCCGTCGCACAGACGCGCGTTGCCATGGCTGCAAGCGTTGTCTGTGGCATAGATTGCGTCGCCCACGCTGTACAGCGCGATTTCCTTGCCGAGCGCGTTGACCGCCACGACATCGTCCTTGGGGATTGCCACCAGCGGGATCACCTGGGTCCATTGCTTTGACATGGTCTGCCTCTAATCTCAATAGTCAGATTTCAAATCGGGTAGATGATCGAGTTGGCGATCATCTCGCTGTCGAACACGCATAGCCGGGACTCGAACTTCAGCCCGTCCCCCGTGCGCCGGATCACATCGATATAGCGGCCCACGTTGTACACGGTGGTTTGTCCGTCCGGCTTGGTGCGAAAGACGGCATAGCTGGCCTCGGCGTCGATCCGCTGCGCATCGGTCTTCAGGATGCGCGGTATGCCGACCACATGCCGCTGGTAGTACGGATCGTGGAAGATGGTCTCGGTCGCGCCATAGATACGGTCCTTGAGCATGCCGCGGCTCTCGAAGCAGAGCGTGGCAAGCGGCAAGCCGGCTTCGTGGTTCTCGCGCGGCTGGAGCTTGTAGACGCAGGCCTCGGTGAAAAAGCCGGGCCATTTGTCCCATTCGTTGTTGTCCAGCGCGCAAGCGTAGTCCGTGTATAGCGCCAGCACCTGGGTGTAGGTTTCAAAGTCGAGCATGTCTCAGGCCTCCATCACGCGGCGCCAGTAGTTGTACATCCCGCGGATCAGTGTCTCGGTCACCATGTGGTCCGTATCGCCGATCTCGCGCCCGCCGAGTTCCGCCACCGTCCGGTGGAATGGCTTTTGCTCGAAGCCTTGCTGGGAGAACTCGATCACCTCGCCGTCGTCGGCCGAGACAAAGCCGGCCGGGCCGAACAGGTTGGCCTGGCGCAGGCGGCGCCGGGTCATGTCGGCGTCGTCGCCCTCGAAGCCGAAGTGCGTCCACACGAAGTTGA
Organism: Cupriavidus sp. MPR-AND1C; assembly: GCF_058809705.1. Classification (NCBI taxonomy): domain Bacteria; kingdom Pseudomonadati; phylum Pseudomonadota; class Betaproteobacteria; order Burkholderiales; family Burkholderiaceae; genus Cupriavidus; species Cupriavidus sp. MPR-AND1C. Next base: position 266,242 of record NZ_JBXASU010000001.1, read on the forward strand.
ACGAGCCGTGGCCGGTGGGCTGGATGTGCCGCGTCGACACCGAGTTGACCTGCTGCTGGATGATGACGCTGGGGAACAGCGTCATCATCACCGCCGTGGGCTCTCCCCACCAGGGTTCCTGCACCACATCGAGGAAGCGGTCGTCATGCAGGCGCATCTGTTCCTTGAAGCTGGACACACCGCTGGTGACGTCGCCCTTGCCGCCCTGGCCGCGCGTGGAGATCATCGCGGCGTGGCGGAAGTGCTCGTCCATCTTGAGCGCCGACTTGTTGTCGGCGCGCCAGAGCCCGAAGGTCACGAACCACGTGTGCAGCAACCCCGGGTGATACGGGTCCTTGATGTTCTCCTGCATCAGCTTCCAGTTGCCGGGAATCTGCTGGCGGTTATAGCCGAGGATGGTCAGCTTGCGGCCGTCGAAGACACGGTCGAAGTAGGCCAGGATGGTCGGGCCGAGATAGTCCTCCAGCGCCGGCACCTCATGGTCGAACGAGGCGAAGATCACGCCGTTGCGGCGCGCCACCTTGAGCTTGGTCAGGCCGTGCGCCTTCGGGTCGAAGTCGGCGGGCATGCCGCCATTGACCTTGCCGTCAAGCTTGACGCCTCGCCGGAACGGCACGCCGACCAGGTTGCCCTTGAGGTCGTAGTTCCACTGGTGATAGGGACAGGTGAAGTCCTTGCGGTTGCCGGAGCGCTCGCGGCAGAACCGCACGCCGCGATGCGCGCAGACGTTCTCCACCACGTAGATCTCGCCATCCGCCGCGCGGCTGGCAATGACCGAGCGCTCGCCGATGGCGGTGCGCTTGAAGTCGCCAGCGTTCGGGATTTCCGCTTCCAGCCCGATATAGCACCAGTGGCCGGCGTAGAAGAAGCGCTCCAGCTCCTGCCGGTAGACGTCGTCATCGGTATAGGCCCAGAAGGGGATCCGGCTGGAGCCTTCGTCCTGCCATTCTTTTTTCTTGAATACAACAGCTTGCTCGCGCATGGTTTGTCTCCGCGATGTTTGTGATGTTTGTGATGTTCGTGATGTGGGGCGTAACGGGTCAGACGCCGCTGGCGTGGAAGGCGTCGGCATGGATGTGCTCGGGGTCCATGCCTCTTTGGCGCAGCAGGATGGAGGCGGCATCGACCATGACCGGGGCGCCCGCCAGGTAGGCACGCCAGCCCTGCATGTGCGCCCAGTCGTCGGCCACCGCCTTGGTCACCACGCCACCCCGGTAGCCGTTGCCGTCGCCGGCCGATGCCACCACCACGTGCACATGCATTGCCGCATGGCGCGCCTGCAGCTCGCGCAGCCACTCCAGGCCATAGAGGTCGGCATGCGTGCGAACACCAAAATACACGTGCACCTCGTTGCGCATGCCGCCGTCGAGCATGCCGCGCAGGATCGACAGGATCGGGGCCAGCCCGGTGCCACCCGCGATGCAGATCACCGGCCCGTCGAACTTGCGCCGCAGGTACGCCGTGCCTAGCGGGCCGGCAACGCGGATGGCGTCGCCAACCTTGAGTTCCGACGCCACATAGGACGTCACGCGCCCGTCGGGCACCAGCCGGATATGGAATTCGAGCTCGGTGGCGCCGTGCGCCACCGCCATCGAGTAAGGCCGGATATGGCGCGGCGTGAACTGCAGCGTGGCGTACTGTCCTGGCGAGAAGTCGAGCGGCTTGGGAATTGCCACGCGGACCCGCTTGATGTCATGGGTCAGGTCGTCCAGGGCGGTCACGGTGCCCTTGAGGATCCTGGCGGGATGGACGACGACCTCGTCGAGTTCCGGGATCTCGATCGCGCAGCTCTCCACCAGCGTGGTCTGGCACGCCAGCACCGACTGGCCGGCGGCCATGGGCGCGCGCGAATCCTCGGGGCCGCTCGCCTGGGTGCGGCCGGCCAGGACCTTGCAGCGGCAGGTGCCGCAGCGCCCGGCCATGCAGCTATACGAGATGGGCACCTGGTTGGCCCGCAGCACGTCCAGCAGGTTGTCGCCGGCTTGCGCGTGCAGCGTCCTGTCCAGCGGGTGGATGGATACTTCCATGGGGGCGTCTCCAGCTAGTTCTTCGTGGCATCCGTTTGCCGATGGGCGTATGTTGGCGCCGCGGGTAGAATTAATAAATAGAAGGAAGGTGATACGTCATATCACTGTGAGTGATAAAGGGGGGCTGACATGGAGTTGCGGGAGATCGACCTGAACCTACTGGTCGTGTTCAATGAACTGCTGCGCCTGAGGCGGGTGTCCGCCGTGGCCGAAACGCTGGGCACTTCGCAGCCGGCCATCAGCAACGCGCTCAATCGCCTGCGCAAGCTGCTGGGCGACGAGCTGTTCCTGCGGACCTCCAAGGGCATGGTGCCCACGCCGTTCGCGGAGAACCTGGCGGAGCCGATCGGCTACGCGCTCGGCGCCATCCACAACACGCTCAATGCGCAGTCCGTGTTCGAGCCGGCCACCAGCGCGCGCGCCTTCACCATCGCCATGACGGATATCGGCGAGATCTATTTCCTGCCCGACCTGATGAAGCGGCTGTCCGAGGTGGCGCCCGGCGTGACCATCAGCACGGTGCGCAACCATACGGTGAACTTGCGCGAGGAAATGGAAAGCGGACGCGTGGACCTGGCGATCGGCTTCATGCCCGACCTCAAGGCCGGCTTCTTCCAGCGGCGGCTGTTCCGCCAGCGCTACGTCTGCCTGTTCCGCCAGGGCCATCCGCTGGCCCGCGAGGGCATGACCCTCAAGTCATTTGGCAGTGCCGAGCACGTAGCCATCGTCGCCGCAGGCACCGGGCACAGCATGGTGGACGAAGTGATCCAGCGCGCCGGCGTGCCGCGCCAGGTCCGCCTGCACGTCCCGCACTTCGTGGCGGTGGGCCATATCCTGCAGACGACCGACCTGATCGCGGTGGTGCCCCAGGCCTATGCCGAGCGCACGTTAAAGCCCTTCGGGCTGGAGACGGCGCCGTGCCCGGTGAAGATCCCCGATATCGTGATCAACGTGCTCTGGCACGCCAGGAACAATCGGGAACCGGCCAACCAATGGTTGCGGCAGGTGGTGTTTGAGGAATTTTCGAGGTAGTGGTGCGCTCAAAGCAAGATCGTCGAAATTCAGGAAGTGAGGAAACGCGATGAACGCACCTACTAACGTCCAAGTGATCAATGGGCCGGATGGGAATCCCGCCTTTGTGGTGATCCCCTATGCAGAGTATGTGGCCGGCCACACGAGCGAGCGCAATCTTGTGCCGCATGATGTGGTTACGCGCACCGTCGGCGGTGCGAGCCCCGCCCGGGCCTGGCGGGAACACCTGGGCTTGACCCAGGCTGAGGTTGCCGAGCGTCTTGGCATCTCGCAACCGGCATACGCGCAGCAGGAGCACAGTGACAAACTGCGCAAGGCGTCGCGCGGGAAGATCGCTGCCGCCCTTGGCATTGCTGCCGGCCAGCTGGATTTCTGACGCTGTGCATCCGCACTGGCGGCAAACGCGCCGGTCCGCGCTTACGCCCCCAGCACTTCCTCGCAAACCGAAAACCATGCCCGCGCCGCATGCGATAGGTAGCGGCCCGGCGACCAGATATGGGCGAGCGCCCAGTCCATGGCCGGCTCCGTCAGCCGCGCCACGGCGAGCTTGTCGCGGATGTCGAGCTTGTCCAGCAGCGGTTGGGGCAGGAAGGTGGTGCCCAGCCCGGCCGCGGCCATCGAGGCGAGGAAGTCCCAGTGCCCGCTTTGCGCCACGATGCGGGGCTCGAGCCGGGCGTCGAGAAAAGCCTGCCGCAGCTTGCGGGTCAGGGAGAAGTCTTCGGTCAGCATCAGCAGGGGCTCGTCGCGCAGCGCGGCCAGGGTGACGGTCTTGCCCTTGGCCCAACTGGCCTTGCGCGGGCCCGCGGCCCAGATCGGGTATTTGGCGAACTCGCGCGTGGCCAGTTCCAGGCCGCTGTCCCGGGGGAGTACGGTGGCGCCGACTTCGAGTTCACCACTCGCCACTTGCTGCTCCACCATGTGGCCGCCATGTTCTGCCAGGCGCAGCTCCAGGTTGGGATAGCGCTGGCGGAAGGCGCTGACGGCCGGCGAGAAGAACAGGTTGGCCATGGGCGGGATTCCCACGGTCAGCTGGCCACGGCCTAGCGAGGAGAGATCGGCCACTTCCAGCGTCAGCCGGTGCACCACGCCAAGCGCTTCCTGCCCGCGCTCGTAGACCACGCGCCCCACATCGGTCAGCCGCACCTGCTTGCCTTCGCGGATCAGCAGTGGCTGGCCGATCTCGTCTTCCAGTTGCCGCACCATTTTGCTGATGGTGGATTGCGTGACGAACAGGGACGTCGCCGCCTGGGTGAAGCTTTTCAGGCGAACGGTTTCAACAAAGTAGCGCAGGGCGCGGATGTCGATGGGCATCGGGTGCTTCCTTTCCCATGAAAAAAGCGAATGTGATTTGCAATTTTAAATCATGTGAGGAATGTCCGCCAGTTGGCTACACTGCTGGCCTACGCTCTTTTCAATGGATATTCGCGTCATGGCTAGCTGGCCCAGCGCACGACAGTGGCTCTTTTCACTGAAGGCGTTTGCCGCCTCGATGCTGGCGCTCTACATCGCGCTCGCGCTGGGTTTGCCCCGCCCTTACTGGGCGATGGCAACCGTCTATTTTGTTTCCCACCCGCTGACCGGCGCCACCCGCTCCAAGGCCGCTTATCGCGTGGCGGGTACGGTGCTGGGTGCGACGGCCGCGGTGGTCACGGTGCCTTTGCTGGTCAACGCGCCGGTGTTGCTGATGGCCGCGATCGCCCTGTGGACGGGAGGCTTGCTCTATTTCTCGTTGCTGCAGCGCACGCCGCGCAGCTATGTCTTCCTGCTGGCCGCCTATACGCTGCCGATCGTGGCGCTGCCGGCAGTCAGCGAGCCGGCGCAAGTCTTTGATATTGCCGTGGCGCGCATCGAGGAGATCGTCATCGGCATCCTGTGCGCCGGCATGGTGGGCGCCATCGTCTTCCCGGCCAAGGTGGCGCCCGCGCTGCGCGCCCGCTGCGCCACCTGGCTGGCCGATGCGGCATTGTGGGCCACCGACATGTTGTCCGCCGACCCTGATGCCAATGCCACGCGCCACGGCAGCCGCCACCGGCTGGCCGCCGACATCCTCGCGCTGGACCAGCTCATCACCCAGCTCTCCTACGACACGGAAAGCGCGCACACGCTGCGCCACGCCCGCGCCTTGCGCGAGCGCATGACGATGCTGCTGCCCGTGCTGTCCGCGCTGGCCGGCGTGCTGCAGGCATTGCGGCGCCATGCCGAGGGCATACCCGATAGCCTGGCGCGCCATATGGCCGCCATGTCTGCGTGGATTCGCGCGGGCTTCGACGGCCCCGCGCCCGCGCTGGAGCCGGAGGCGGGCCCGTGGGCGGACTATGCGCGCGCGCCGGGCTGGCATGGCGGGCTGGTCGCCACCGCCAACGATCAGCTGCGCACGCTGGCCGCGCTGTGCGAGGACTGCCACGCCCTGCAGCATGGCATTGGCGACCAGGCGGCCAGTGCCGCCGCGCCATCGATGCGTGCGCTTGGGCGCGGCGCCGAGCGCGCCGACCGGGCGCATCACCACGATCACGCCATGCTGCTGTTCTATGCCTGCTCCACCAGCCTGGCGGTGTTTTGCGCGGGCATGCTGTGGATCGCCTCGGGATGGGAGGACGGCGCGGGATCGGTCGCCGTGGCGTCCATCGCCTGCTGCTTCTTTGCCACCATCGAGGAGCCCCGGCCGGTCGCGCATTCGTTCTTGCGCTGGAGCGGATTCTGCTTCGCCGTATCGTCGTTCTACCTGTTCCTGGTGGTGCCGAACGCGCACAACTTCGAAACCCTGGTGGGCATGCTGGCGTTGCCCTACATGGGCATCGGCATGCTGATATCGCGGCCCGGCTTCAACCTGATCGCCATGCTGCTGTCGGTCAACACGGCGTCGTTCGCCAATGTGCAGAGCGTCTACGACACGAATTTCCTGACCACCTTCAACGCCAGCCTGGCCAGCATCGGCGGCATGCTGTTCGCGCCTTTGTGGGCCATGGCGACGCGGCCGTTCGGCGCGCGCGTGGCGGCGCACCGGCTGATCCGCGCGAGCTGGAAGGACCTGGCGCAAGCCGCCACGCGGCGCGAGCCCGGCGAGCACGCCCGGCTCGGCGGCCGCATGCTGGACCGGCTCAGCCAGCTGGTGCCAAGGCTTGCGGCCAGCGACGACAAGATGGCTTCGGATGGCTTTGCCGAGCTGCAGGTCGGGTTCGGCGCGCTGGCGCTGCAGCGCAGCCTGCCTGGGCAGCACCCGGCCGCGCGCCGCGCCGTGGCCAGGGTGCTCAACGCGGTTGCCTTGCATTTCCGTGCGCGCCTGAAGGCCGGCCACGCGATGGCGCCGCCGGATGCGCTATCCGAGCGGATCGACAAGGCGCTGCGCGAGGTGGCCATGCAAAGCGGCGCATCGCAAAGTCCCGGCGAGCCTGCGCGCAGTGCGCTGGGCGCGCTGATTGCGTTGCGGGTCACGTTGTATCCAACGCAGCCGCAGCCTTTGCAGGCCGTGCCAATCCCGTTGCAGGCGCAGCCACGATGCTAAGCGCAGAAATCGATCTCTACGGCGTCTTCGTGCCCGGCTTGCTGGCGTTGATGCTCCTCACCTTCGTTATCACCGCCTGCATGCGTGCGGCCCTTGCGCGCGCAGGCTTTTACCGGCTGGTCTGGCACCGGTCGCTTTTCAATCTAGCCCTTTACGTCATCGTGCTGGGTGGCGTGGCCGCCATGGCCCGCTGGCTGCAATCATGAAATTCAAGTTCCGTTTGCTGGTCCCCGTGATGTTGACCCTGCTGGCCACCGTGGCCGCGCTCGTCGTCGGCAAGCATCTTTGGGATTACTACACCGTGGCGCCATGGACGCGCGACGGCCACGTGCGGGCCGACGTTGTGCAGGTTGCGCCGGATGTCTCGGGGCTGGTGACGCAGATCCTCGTCAAGGACAACCAGCGCGTGCGGCGCGGGCAGGTGCTGTTCGTGATCGACCAGGACCGCTACCAGCTGGCGTTGCGCCAAGCCATGGCGAGCGCCGCCGCGCAGCGCGCCACGCTGGCGCAGGCGCGCCGGGAGGCGGCCCGCAGCCACGCCTTGTCCGAGGTGGTTGCCACCGAGGTGGTGGAAGAGGGGCAGGCGCGGGTGCAGCAGGGCGAGGCGGCGCTGGCGCAGGCGGAGGCGGCGGTGGCGCTGGCCAGGCTCAACCTCGCCCGCACCCGGGTGGCCAGCCCCGTCGATGGCTTTCTCAACGACCGCCTGCCGCGCCTGGGCGACTATGTGGTCCTGGGCCGGCCGGTGCTGTCGATGGTTGACCTGAACTCCTTCTACGTCGAAGGCTATTTCGAGGAAACCAAGCTGGGGGGCATCCGCATCGGCAACCCGGTCTCCGTGCGCATCATGGGCGAGCGCACGATCCTGCACGGCCACGTGCAAAGCATCGCCGCCGGCATCGAGGACCGCGACCGCAGCAATGGCACCAGCCTGTTGCCCAATGTGAACCCCACGTTCAACTGGGTGCGGCTGGCGCAGCGTGTGCCGGTGCGCATCGTGCTGGACGACGTGCCGGCGGATGTGCGGCTGGTGTCGGGCCGCACGGCAACGGTCTCCGTGGCCCAGCCGCGCAACACCATCGCCGTGCTGCGCGACGAGACCACGCAGGAGAGCGCGCAATGAGCAAGCTCAGCCTTGTCCTGCTGCCTGCCTTGGTCCCGCTGCTGTTCGCCTGCACCACCGTGGGCCCCGACTACCACGTGCCGGAGCACGCGGCCGTGCGTGCGCCCGAGGCCAACGGCCCCTTGCTCGGCACCGATGGCCCGGCCGTCTCGGTGGCGCCGGTCCCGGACGACTGGTGGCGCCTGTACGACGACCCCAAGCTCGACGCGCTGGTGCAGCAGGCGCTCAGCGCCAATACCAGCCTGCGCGTGGCAGCCGCCAACCTGCGCCGGGCGGTGGCGATCTATCACGAGGTGGAGGCGGAAAACCTGCCGCAGGCGGCCTTCTCCGCCAAGGCCGAACGCGCGCAGATCGCGGGCGAGAGCTTCCTGCTCAAGGAGAAGGTGCCGGTCTTCAACCTGGGCGACGTCGGCTTCTCGGTGTCATACCTGGTGGACTTCTTCGGCAAGCTGGCCCGCGCCGACGAGGCCGCGCTGGCTAGCGCCCAGGCAAGCCAGGCCGCGCTGGACATGGCGCGCGTGAGCGTGGTCGCGCAAACCGTGCAGGCCTATGTGCAGGGTTGCGCCGCCACGCACGAGCTGGCGGTGGCGCAGGAGCAGCTCGCGCTGCAGACGCGCGGCGTGGAGATCGCCGCCAAGATGGTGGCCGCCGGCCGTGGCCAGCCTGCCGACATGTTGCGCGCACGCGTGCAGGCCGAGACCTTGCGCGCAGCATTGCCGCGCTTCAAGGCGCAGAAGGAGGGCGCGGCCTACCGGCTCGCCGTCATGCTGGGCCAGCCGCCGGCAGCGTTGCCGCAAGCCGCAGCCGAATGTCATGAGGAGCCCACGCTGCGCCAGGCGATGCCTGTCGGCGACGGTGCCGCGCTGCTCAAGCGCCGCCCCGATATCCGCCAGGCGGAGCGCGAGCTGGCAGCGGCCACGGCGAAGATCGGCGTGGCCACCGCCGATCTCTACCCCTCGGTCCGCATCGGTGCGTCGGCTGGCCTGAGCGGCATCCTGAGCGATCTCGGCACTGGCCCGACCGCGCGTTGGGGCATGGGCCCGCTGATCACCTGGAACCTGCCCACCAATGGCGTGCGCCCGCGCATCCACGGCATGGAGGCTGGCGCGGACGCGGCACTCGCCCGCTTCGACGGCGTGGTGCTCAAGGCGCTGGAGGAGACCCAGAGTGCGCTCAGCGCCTACACGCGCGAGCTGGAGCGCAATCAGTCCTTGCGCGTGGCGCGCGAGGACGCAGGTGAGGTCGCCCGCCAGCACCGGCTGCTGTACCAGTCCGGCCGCGTGCCGTATTTGTCCAGCCTGGATGCCGACCGCACGCTGGCCGGTGCCGAAGCGGCACTGGCGGCGTCGGACAGCCAGGTGGCCCTCAACCAGATCAACCTGTTCCTGGCGCTGGGCGGCGGCTGGCAGAACAGCCCGAAGGTGGCAGAGCACAGGATGAGCGAGGCGCACTGAGTGGCTGCGGCCCTATGCCTATGCCTATGCCTATCCCTATGCCTATCCCTATGCCTTGCCGCGCGCGTGCTTTGCCTTGGTGCCGGTGACATGCCGGACCGATTCGATAAAGCGTTGCACGCGCGGCGAGCGGCGCGCCGCCGAGTAGACAAACTCGATATCGACCTCATCGGTCAGGTCGGCCAGCGCGATGAAGGCGATAGTGGGCGGCGCGTGCAGCTGTGAGCTGGCGGGCACCAGCGCGCAGCCCATGCCGGCGGCGACCAGCCCCAGGATGGTTGGGGTGTCGGTGCCGATCTGGACGATATGCGGCGTGAACCCGGCCTTGGCGCACGCCGCGATCAGCAAGCTGTGCTGCGCACTCGACTTCTCGCGGTTGAACCACACAAAGCGTTCGCCGGCGATGTCGGCCAGCCGCCGCGGGCGCTTCGCCGGCGCGACATGCTGCGCCGGCACGGCCAGCACAAAGCGCTCCCGGTACAGGGCGATCCCGCTCAGGCTGGCATCGTCCGGCGTGCGCCAGGCCATGATGCCGCCGTCCAGCTCTTCGCTGCGGATCGCCTGTGCCTGCTGCAATGACAACAGCGGCTCGATGCAGAGCAGGATCTCCGGGGTGTGCTCACGGAAGTGCGCAAGGATGGCCAGCGTCACCGGCGAGGCCAGGTAGCTGGGCATGATGCCGAGCGAAAACGAGCCGGTCTGGCCCTGTGCAATGCGATAGGCCCGGTCGCGTGCCTGTTCCAGCTGCAGCAGCGACTGCTTCGCGTCGTGCAGCAAGCTGGCGCCGGCATCGGTGAGTTGCACGCCCTTGGCATGCCGCTCGAACAATGGGGCGCCGATCGCCCGCTCCAGATCCTGGACCTGCCGCGACAAGGCCGGCTGCGTGATGTTCAGCGCCCGGGATGCCGCAATGATGCTGCCTTCTTCCGCGACGGCGATGAAGTAGCGCAAGTGCCGCGTTTCGATGTTTCGCATGCTCTGCGGTTGCCTCTGAATGTTGCTATGCCTTGCAAGTATAGCTTTCAGGATTGACAGGCATTTGACCGCATAGGCGGCAGGCTTCTACCATTCAAGGTTCTTCATGCCAGAACCAAGAAGCGCCACCATGCCCCATGCTGACAACGCCCTGCCCGCGAGCCTGCACATCGTCACCCCGCTGCTGCGATCCACGTCTTTCTCGGCACGGCTGGGGCGCTCGGTGTGGTTCAAGATGGAGGCGCTGCAGCCCCCGGGCTCGTTCAAGGCGCGCGGCATCGGCCATGCATGCCAGACCTACAAGGAGTGGGGCGCAAAACGCCTAGTGTGCTCCTCGGGCGGTAATGCCGGCATTGCCGTCGCTTACAGCGGGCGGCTGCTTGGCGTGCCGGTGACCGTCGTCGTGCCCGAGACCACCTCGGCCGCGGCGCGCGAGCGTATCGCGGCGGAAGGCGCCGAACTGGTGGTGTACGGACGTGCGTGGAGCGAGGCCAACGATCACGCGCTCTCGCTGATGCGCCCGGAGTATGCATTTATCCACCCTTTTGACGATCCCCTGCTGTGGGAAGGCCACGCGACGATGATCGACGAGGTGGCGGCCGCCGGCGTCAAGCCGGGCGCGGTGGTGCTATCGGTAGGCGGGGGCGGCTTGCTGTGCGGCGTGCTGGCCGGGCTGGAGCGCAATGGCTGGCACGATGTGCCCGTCATCGCGGCCGAGACCGTTGGCGCGGATTCCTACGCCGCCTCGCTGGCGGCCGGCGCGCAGGTCGAGCTGCCCGCCATCACCAGCATCGCGACCTCGCTGGGTGCCAAGAGCCCTTGCGCCAAAGCGCTCGAGTGGTCAAAGGTGCATTCGATTGTCAGCGAGGTGGTCACGGACAAGGAGGCGGTGGGCGCGTGCCTGCGCTTTTTGGCCGAGCACCGGATCGTGGTGGAGCCGGCATGCGGCGCGGCGCTGGCCGCGCTGGAGCGCAAGCCTGCCGCGGTGACGGCGGCGAGCGACGTGCTGGTCATCGTCTGCGGCGGCGCCGGTGCCACGGCCGAACAGCTGCAGGCCTGGGATCGCGGCGCCTGACCGACGCCCGTGGTCCGGCCCTGGCGCCTCAATACTCGTGGCGCAGGTGCCTGGCCTGGCGCGGCAGGCGCAGGCTGACCCCGAACGCCAGCGCCATCATCGCCGTCACATACCAGTAGAACGCCGACTGATGGCCGGCTGATTTCAGCGCCAGCGCCACGTACTCGGCCGAGCCGCCAAAGATCGCATTGGAGATCGCGTACGCAAGCCCCACGCCCAATGCCCGCACTTCGGGGGGAAACATCTCCGCCTTCACGATGCCGCTGATCGATGTATAGAGACTGACGATTGCCAGTGCGATAGAGATCAGCGCGAAGGCCGCGAGCGGGCTGGAGACGATCTGCAGGGCGCTCAGGAGCGGCACGGTGGCGGCTGTCCCCAGCGCGCCAAAGGCAAGCATATTGCTGCGCCGGCCAATGCGGTCAGACAATGCGCCAAACAGCGGCTGCATGCACATATAGACAAAGAGGCAGCCGGTCATCACCGTGCTTGCCGTCTTGATGGACATGCCGGCGGAGTTCACCAGGTACTTTTGCATATACGTGGTGAACGTGTAGAAGATCAGCGAGCCGCCGGCGGTATAGCCCAGTACGGTAAGGAACGCCGCCTTGTGATGCCGGAACAGCGCGGTGAGGCTGCCTGCCTCCTTGTTGCGGCGCGTGGCCGCGGATGTCGTTTCGCGCAGCGTGCGGCGCAATGCCAGTGCCACCACGGCGGTGAGCGCGCCGATCACAAACGGAACGCGCCAGCCCCAGCTCCGCAGTTGCCCCTCATCCAGCAGTTGCTGAAGCACCACCACTACCAGCACCGCCAGCAACTGGCCACCGATCAGCGTGACGTACTGGAACGACGAGAAGAACCCGCGTCGCCCCTTGAGCGCAATCTCGCTCATGTACGTGGCCGTGGTGCCATATTCGCCGCCGACCGACAAGCCTTGCAGCAGCCGCGCCAGCAACAGCAGCGCGGGCGCCCAGTTGCCGATGGCGCCATAGGTAGGCAGGCAGGCGATCAGCAGCGAGCCGAAGCACATCATCAGCACCGAGATCAGCATCGAGGTCTTGCGCCCGTGCCGGTCCGCTATCCGCCCGAACAGCCAGCCGCCGATCGGTCGCATCAGGAAGCCCGCGGCGAAGACGCCGGCGGTGTTCAGCAGTTGCGCCGTGGGGTCGGCCTTGGGGAAGAACGAAGGTGCGAAGTAGATGGCGCAGAACGCGTAGACGTAGAAGTCGAACCACTCGACCAGGTTGCCGGAGGATGCGGCAACGATGGCGTAGATGCGCTTGCGGATGTCTTCGGGGGAGGGAGGCTGGAGCGGTGCGGGGCGAGGAGAGTCTGTCATTCAGGGTGCGGCCGGGAGCGTTCTGTTTTTTGTGATGGCAGTCTGGGGCCTGGGGAAGGGCGTGCAGAGTGTACCCATGCCATACGCGCGGACAGCATGATTTAAAGTCGCGCGGACCAGTCGGGTTTCGCATGCGCCGATGGTGGTGGTGCGGGCCATCCACCGTTCATGCGCGACCCGCGCAGTTTTTTTTGTTGTGAAAAATTCGACTGGAAGTGAGACGTTTAATTCATCCCAGGAATGATTCGCCGTGGCTACACTATGTGCTTGTACCGCGCTGCTCAACGCATCGAATGCATCGAATGCGTCGAATACGCGGTGCAGATCAAAAGGCGAAACAGACGACATGCGGGACGCAAGAATCCGCCTATCCCGCTCCACACCCAGTGGAAAGTGCCGCCCAATCTGGAATTAAGCAGCAATCATGATTAAGAAGCGCATCACGACCCTTGTTTCCGCAGCCGCCTTCGGCGTCTGCCTCCTGGCCGCAACGCAAGCCGGGGCAACGGGTCCGAAAGATAGCACCAACGCCGGCGACAAGTACGGCTACGCACTCCACAACGGCAAGCGCGACCCCTTCACCGACGGTGCCCGCGTTGGCGACCGCCGCAGCCCCTTCACCGACGGTGCTCGCGTTGGCGACCGTCGCGATTCGTTCACGGACGGCGCGCACGGCAGCGCAGCCGCGGCACTGGACCTCGCCGGGCGCGACCTGACCGGTGTGTCGGCCGCGCCGGCGCATGGTGCGGCGGACAACCGCCAGGCCAGCGCCTGATACAGCGCTGCCGGTCCGGCCCTGGGACCCCTCCACCCATGGCCGGACCGGCCAGTATGGAAGTATCAAGATCCTCCACGCAATGTCATTGCCATTGCCAATTTCGTCTCAAGACAAATCATGAAAACCATCGTGCTGGCGCTGCTGAGCGTCACGACCCTCGCTGCCTCGCTGCCCGCGCTTGCCGGTCCCGACTGGACCGTTATCGAACGCGCGCGCGCCCAGAAGCAGGTGCAGGCAAAGCAGCAGGCGCAGACGCCTTGCGCACTGAAGTCCAACCAGGCAACGGCCGCGTCCGGCGCCGACGGCAAGCAAGGCTGAGCCTCACCGCTATCTCTGCTTATCGCTCGTTATCGCTGGTTGTCGCTCCCCCGTGGCCCGGCTCGGCGTGGCGTTCATCGAAAAAGCCACGCCGGCATGACTGGCGTGGCTTGGCTTGGCTCGGTCTGATGCCGCGCGGCTCAGGACGCCAGGACGATGACCATCCACATCAAGCCGAAGCGATCGGCCGTCATGCCAAAGCGTGGCGAGTAGAACGTCTTGCCTAGCGGCATCAGCACCTGGCCGCCCTCGGCCAGGGCGTTGAACACGCGGTCGGCGCTGGCCACATCGGGCACGGTCACGGACAGCGAGAAGCCCTGGAAATCGGGCTTGCCCGTGCACCGGCCATCGGACATCATCACCACGGTCTCGCCGATGCGCATGGACATGTGCATGATCTTTTCTTCGGTGCCGGCCGCAGGCGCGCAAGCGCCTTCGGGCGGGGGAGACTCCGGCGGGGGCGCTTCCTTGAAGCGCATCATCATGACCACCTCGGCGCCTACGGCGCGCTTGTAGAACTCAGCCGCTTCCTCGCAACGGCCTTCAAAGAACAGATAGGGTTGGACTAGCATCTTGTCTCCTTTCCACTTCCAGGGTTGAAACGCGTCGGGGGTTGAAACGCACCGGCATCGATGCGTGCTGATGCACCACCAGCCATCGGCCGGCGATCTTGCGAAAACAAACTGTCGGCCAGGGCACGCACCTGGGCTTCGCTGCCAGGGTGCGACGCGGTCTGGGAGGGCAGGGAGGTGTTCACCATCCTTGCGCGTTGAGCCAAGGGGGGCGCGGTGTCGTGGCGCCGGTTCGCTCAATCATGTGTACACTGTCCACTACAGTAGTAAAGAAAATGGATGCTGTCCACATGGTGAGGAAATGACCGGCGCAAAGCGCTCTTCACGCATCCCGCGCACCGCGCGCATCGCGAGTTCAACGGATCCGGCCGACGCCGGCGGCACTGCCGTTCCCGCGGATCCGGAGATAGCCACCACCCCCGCCACCCCAACGC